>CAYMQR010000483.1:0-4328 GCA_964392195.1 uncultured bacterium
GGTCACTTCGGAGATGGCCGAGCTCATGGGCCGGCCAAGATAGGGACGGGCGGCGCGGCCGGGCAACCACGCGCGCGTGCCGCCCGCGGGCCGAGCCGCCGAGCCGCGAGCAGGTCGTCGCAGCCCGGCGGACGTCCTTCGGATCCGGTCAGCAGCGCGCGCGCACCCCGCACGCTTCCGACGACGCGACGCTGGTCGCCGCGGCGCCAGGGCTGGCCGGGCTCGCGCGCCCTCGTTGCGCCGCGGCGACGGTCAGCGTCGCCCAGCCCAGGAGCAGCCAGACGCAGAACACCAGGACCCCCGAGTCAGCTCGGCTGGGACGGGGGAAGCGAGGGGCGAAGAGCGCGCGGCCGGGGGCCGCGGGCGTCGACGGCGAGGTGGTCATGGCACGATCTCCCGTGCGCCGGGGTTGGCTCAGCGCATCGGTTGGCGCATGACTCAAGCGCCGTGCCGGTCCGGCGGTCCGGGTACGTCGTCAGCGATTTCGGCAAGTTGGATGGCCGCGGGTCTGCGGGCCGCCGGGCCAGGTCGCGCCGATCGTCTGATCGTCGGACGATGTCGAGCTTGATGTCGGACTCGTGGCCGGATCAGGCGCCGCGCTCGATGGCGTTGTAGCCGCACGCCAGCGAGTAGCCGGTGTCCGTCATGTACGCCTTGTCGCAGTTCGAGGCCTCGTGAAGATCGATCGTCTGTCGATCGAGGAAGTCCTCGACCACCACGAAGCTCACGTGCGGCATGTAGGCCATGCGGTCGGGGCGCGCGAACGAGCGCACCAGCGGCCAAGTGCGCGGGATGGCGCGCCAGTGGCGCAGCAGGGTGAGCGGATTGAGCAGCCGGTTGAGCGGAACGAGGGTGTCGCCGTCGTGGTAGTAGGCGAGGTGGAGGATGCAGCTCCGCGGCCGGTAGTCCGGGTTGCCGGTGAGCTTGTAGAGGAGCCGGAAGACCCGCAGGAACCACAGGAAGTCGCGGCGCGCGATCTGGCCGCCGGTCGCGCGCTCGATCTCCGCGACCACGTCGCTGGAGCCGATCTTGTCGGTCTCGCGGGTCAGCTCGTTGCGCCCCAGCCGCGACGACGGCAACAGCGAGACGGTCGACACGTGCGGCGTGCGGCGCGCGAACTCGAGCAGCTCGCCGATCTGGTCGTCGTTCTCGCCGCGCTCGATCATGCACGCGAGCAGCACCTTGAACTGGAAGCGGATGCAGTTCTCGAGGGCGCGGCGGCGCACGTCGAGCATCGGCCGCGCGCGCAGCTTCTCGAGGGTAGGCTCGTGCAGGCTGTCCCACTGCAGGTACACCCACTCGAGCCCCGCCTCCTTGAGCTGGCGGCAGTAGTCCTCGTCGACGAGACGGATGCCGTTGGTCTCGAGCTTGACGATGAAACCCTCGCGGATGAGCGTCGCGAGGAACGGCACCAAGTCCTTCCGCAACGTGGGTTCGCCGCCGATCAGGTAGACGACCGGCTTGCGCCCGGGGATGGCGCGTAGCCGTTCGGCGAGCGCGGCGAGGTCGGGCTCGCGGGTGGGCTTGAAGCGAGCGTCCGTGAAGCAGTTCGGGCACGCCATGTTGCAGGCGTCGGTCACGTCGATCCAGATCGAGCGGACGTAACCGAACTCCTCGAACCGTTCCTTGGCGAGCGGCGCGCCGTCGGGGGTGCGCGTCAGCGAGCGCACGCCGTCGACGAACGCGTGGTCGTGGGCGAAGAACAGGTCGAACGCGCCGTGCTCGGGGCAGGTCTTGAGCATGTAGAGGTCGCCGCGCCGCACCACCAGCCGCGCGTCCAGGACGCGCGGGCAGTGCGGGCAGAGGCTCCTCGTCTCGTCGGCGACGAAGTCGAACGGCCGGACCGCGGCCGGCGCGACCGGCTCGACGGTGAAGGCGGTGCCGGGCTTGAACGCGAGCGTCGAGAGCGGGGCCGAGGCACGGGCCGCTCGCGGACGCTGCGCGGGAGCGGCGGCGTCGAGTGCCGGACTGCTGGAGGTCACGTGGGGGATCTCAGGGCGCGCGGCTCTCACCGGGCACGCAGGGGGGCGCGCGAAAGGCGGGGCGAGAGGGCGCGGGTCAGGCTACGGTCGCGTGCTCCGGGGAGTCAAGGCGCCGAACCGTCGGCGCCGGGCGCGCGGCTGGAACGTGCTCGAGCGCAACGCAGCTCGGCCGGCTCACGCCGCGAGAGAAGCGAGTGCCTCGGGGGTGGGACCCGCGGATGCGCGCTTCGTCGGTGCGACGAGCGGGCGGATCATCTGCCCGCGCCGGCGGCGCGCGGCGCGTTGTCGCGCCGGATTCGGGGTGGGGTCTTGGAGAGACCCCGTGACGACACAGTGCGGGGGGCTGGAACAGCCCCCCGAGAAACAGAGTTGCAGGGCATCGCGCCATGCGCGATGCCCTGCTAGAATCGCGCGCACTCCCCCGAGGAACCGAAGCCCGCTCTCCGTCCAGAATCGTGACCGTCATCATCACCGGCGGAGCCGGCTTCATCGGCTCGAACGCCGTCGCTCGGTTCCTCTCGCTCGGGCACCGCGTCGCGGTCCTCGACAACCTGAGCCGCCCTGGCGCGGAGGAAAACCTCGCGTGGCTGCGCGAGCGCGGGCTCACCGACTTCGCGCGCCTCGACGTCCGTGACGCCGCGGCGGTGCAGGCGTTCGTGGCCGGGCACCGCGACGCGACGCTGCTCCTTCACCTGGCCTCGCAGGTCGCGGTGACCCGGGCGATCGACGAGCCCCGCGAGGACTTCGAGACCAACGTCGGCGGCACGGTGAACGTGCTCGAGGCGGTGCGGGCCACCTGGCCGGACGCCGCGCAGGCGCCGCTGGTGGTCTATTCGTCGACCAACAAGGTCTACGGCAGCCTGCCGGAGACCGTCACCAGCGAGACCGCGCGTCGCTTCGTCGCGGCGAACGGCTGGCGCGGCGTCGGCGAGGACCACGAGCTTCGCCCCGAGACGCCCCACGCCGTCTCCAAGGCCGCGGCGGAGGCGTACCTGCGCGCGTACGCCTACTCGTACGGCATCCCGACCGTCACCTTCCGGCAATCGTGCATCTACGGGCCGCGCCAGTTCGGCGCCGAGGAGCAGGGCTGGGTGGCGTGGCTCGCGCTGTGCGCCGCGCGCCGTCAGGCGGTGCGCCTCTACGGAGACGGGCGCCAGGTCCGCGATCTGCTGCACGTCGACGATCTCGTCGAGGCGTTCATCGCCGCGTGGCAGCGCCGCGAGAGCTTGCGGGGAGACGCGTTCAACCTGGGCGGCGGTCCCGGGCTGACGCTGTCGCTGCGCGAGCTGATCGAGGACCTCGAACGCCGCACCGGCCGGCCGGTCACCACCGAGACCCATCCGTGGCGGGTCGGCGACCAGAAGATCTACGTGAGCTGCATCGACAAGGCGGAGCGCACCCTCGACTGGCGGCCGCGCATCGGCCTCGAGCCGGGCCTGGAGGATCTCTGGAGCTGGGTCCGCAGCCGCGCCTGAACGGCGCGAGTGGAGCGTCGTCGCTCCGATCGTGGCGCGCCGCGGACGGTCCCGCTCAGCGCCGCGGCGGGTGCGCGGCCACCAGCCGGGCCAGCTCGCGGACGTGGGGCAGAACGCGCAGCTTGCTGGTGCCGGTCTTCTCGCCGTAGCGGTAGTGCTGCGGCACCTCGGCGATGCGCGCGCCTAGCCGCGCCAGCCCGACCAGGATCTCGGTATTGGTCGTGAACCCGCCGGTCGCGAGGCCACCGGGAAGGGACGCGGCGAGCCGCCGCAGTGCGTCGACCCGGTACGAGCGGTAGAACATCGTCCAGTCGCGCACGCGGGGCGCGTAGAGGGTACGCACCAGCGAGTTGGTGATCCGGCTCGTGAGCTGCTTGCGGGCCGGGAAGCCGCTGATCCGTCCTCCAGGGACGTAGCGTGACGCCACCGCCACGTCGGCGCCCGCGCGGATCGCGGCGACCAGCCCTGGCAGCGCGTCGAGGTCGCTGGTCGCGTCCCCTTCGAGGATGGTGAGCACGTCGTCGCCCTCGGCGTCGGCGATGGGCGTGTCCAGGCACCAGCGGAAGAAGCGGCCCACGCCGCCGTTCACGCCACGGCGGTGGATGGTGAGCGACGGGATGCGGGGCGCCAGGGCGTCGAGCCCGCCGAGCCCGTCGGTGCTGCCGTCGTCGTAGAGCCAGATCCAGTACGGCTCGCCGAGCGCGTCGGCGGCGGCGACGAGCCGCTCGACCGCGCGCCGCGCGGCGTCCCCTTCGTTGTAGACCGGCAGCGCGAAGCGGAGCGGTGCGCGGCTCACCAGAGGATGTTCCAGGCGCGGAACAGCAGGTTCTTCACCTGATCGAGCGAGTGGATCTCGCGAACCAGGCCCCAC
>CAYMQR010000484.1:0-4326 GCA_964392195.1 uncultured bacterium
CCCCGCAGTCGAACGGCGCCTTCGGCGCCGAGGTGCGCTTCCGCTTCCTGTTCCGGTAGGAGGATCGCGCGCCGCGCGACCGGCGATACGCCTCGACGCGCCATCGCCGGAGCCGTCGTTTCCCGTACGGCCGCGCCGCGCCTTGCGAGGGACGCGGGGCCGCGATTAGCTTCGCCGCGTTCCGGCGCGCGGACGAGCTCGGCGCTCGGCGCGGCCGGGACCGGCGAGGAGGAGCCCGATGGTCGAGGTCGGCAAGGCGGCACCCGATTTCAAGCTCGAGAGCCACACCGGCGGCACGGTCGCCAAGAAGGACCTCGCCGGCAAGTGGGCGGTGATCTACTTCTACCCGAAGGACTCCACACCCGGGTGCACCACCGAGGCGTGCGACTTCCGCGACAACTGGAAGCGCGTGCAGAAGGCCGGCGCGCAGGTGTTCGGCGTCAGCGCCGACTCGATCAAGTCGCACGAGAAGTTCGCCGCCAACCAGTCGCTGCCGTTCCCGCTGCTCAGCGATCCCGACAAGAAGATGATCGAGGCCTACGGCGCCTGGGGCGAGAAGAAGATGTACGGCCGCAGCATGATGGGGATCATCCGCAGCACGGTGCTGATCGACCCCAAGGGCGTGGTGCGCGAGGTGTGGCCGAAGGTGAAGGTCGCGGGCCACGTGGACGCGGTCCTCGCGCGCCTCGCGGAGCTCCAGGGCTGAGCCCGCCTCCGCGCCGTCTCGAGACGGTCGCGACGGCGCTCGGCCTGGTGGTGCTCTTCGTCGCCGGCTACTTCGGGTTGCCACGCTGGCTGATGAGCCGCGGGGTCGCCGGCCTCGACCTCTCCACGCGCCTCGACCACGCCATCCCGTACGCGCCGGTCGCGGCCTACGCGTACGCGCTCGGCTACGCGCTGGTGTTCGTGCCGCCGCTGGTGGCGTGGGACGCGCGGCTCTTCCGCCACGCCGCGCGGGGCGTGGCCGCGGTGCTGGTGGCGAGCTTCGCGTGCTTCGCCGCGTTCCCCGCGCGGGTACGCTACCCACCGGTCGGCTTCGACGCGGGAGAGTGGATCTTGCGCAAGAACGCGCTGTTCTCGGACTTCGGATTCAACGCGCTGCCGAGCCTGCACGTCGCGCTCGCGGTGTTCGCGGCGCTCTCGGTCCACGACGCCCGTCCCGCGCTGCGCTGGCCGGTGTGGGCGGTCACCGCCGCGATCGCGCTCTCCACCGTGCTCGTGAAGCGCCACTTCGTCGTCGACGTGCCGGCCGGGGCGCTGCTCGGCTGGGGGTGTTACCGCGCGTTCCTGGCGCGCGAGGTGGTGGCCTGGCGCGCGTCGCTCGCCGCGGGCGGAGCGCGCGATGCGCGGGCGTGAGCGGGTCGCGGCGCGGGCCTGGGTGATCGTGGCGTCGTGCCTCGCCGCCGTCCCGGCGTGGGCGGCGGACGGCGACGGCGCCGCGCGGATCCGCGCCGAGCGTTACTTCGAGCCGGTCGAGCTCGCGGGTGCCGGCGCGGACCAGCCGATCCTCGCGTTCGTCGAGGGCCGCTGGACCACGGTCCCGGTCCAGCCGCGCGGGGAGGGCTTCGACGCCGCGGTGGTGCTCGCCGAGGCGGCGGGCGATCTCGCGCCGCGGCCGGCGCCCGCGGCGCTTCGCCAGATCCGCCTCCACGACCCGCTCTCCGGCGCGGACGGCTACCTCTACGCGGGGCCGGCGGACGCCGTGGATGCGCGGCCGGCCTCCGCGGCGCCGCCGCCCACGCGCTACCAAAGCGACGCGCGGCGCATCACCACCGCCTGCTACGCGATCGACTTCGACGGCCACGACCCGGCGCTCTTCACCGCGCTCGCGGTCGAGCCCGCTTGCGGGGGAACCGGCCAGAACCTGTTCGCCGGTCTCGACTCCCACTCGACCGCGACGCTGGTCGGGATCGGCCTCGACGTCCACACCGACCGCGGCGATCTGGTGTCCGAGGTGCGCGGCGTCCACGGCGGACCGCTCGCGGTGGCGCGCACGGTCGGCTACCGGGTGAAGCTGCCGTTCGGCCGCAGCAGCGCCGAGACGGTCCAGGCGTCGCGCTTCTATCCGTATCACTACGTGTTCCCGGTGCGGCTCGCGCTGCCGGCGATCGTCGATTACGTCGTCCACCGCCTCGACATCGAGATGTCGGGCTTCTGGCGCGCCGACTCCGCGCCGTTCGCGTTCACCACCGGCGACGGCGCGCACGCCACGCTCGACGGCGGCACGGACGCCGCCGAGGAGGCGCTCGACGGCCAGCCGTTCAGCGGCTGGCGCGTCGCGAGCGCCGGCGGCGTGGTGGTCAACATGCTCGCCCTCGACGCCGCCGCGCCGTTCGCCGCGCGGCTGCGCTACCACGACGAGAAGACCGAGCGGGACGGCGGCGCGGCGCTCGGGCCGGTGGGCCTGGTGCTGCGCGCGACCGGCGACGTCAGCGGACGCGAGTGGAAGGCCACCTCGACGACGCTCTTCCCACGCGCCGGCGACGAGCGCTCGCCGGCCGACTTCGCGCGGCTCCTCGCCCACCCGCTGGTGGTGACCGTGATGGACGGGGCCGGGTCGTGAACGCGGTGACCGCCACGCTCGACGTGCTGCTCACCGCATGGCGGTCGGTGGTGATCGTCTTCTGGCACGTGCTGATCGCGATCCCGTCGATCGTGCTGGTCGCCGTCCACCCCGACGGCGGCTCGATCGGCCAGCGGATCTTCGCGCGCTTCTGGGGGCGGGTGACGCTCGCCATGTGCGGAGTGCCGTGGAGCGCGCGCGGCTTCGAGAAGCTCGTGCCCGGCCAGCCCTACGTGCTGGTCGCCAACCACGCCAGCGAGCTCGATTTCTACGCGCTCGCCGCGTCCATGCGCTTCCAGTGGCGCGCGCTCATGAAGCCCGGCTTGCGCAAGATCCCCGGCTACGGCTGGACCGCCGAGCGCAGCGGCATGGTGTTCGTGCGCCAGGGAGACCCGGACACCACCAGCCGTGCCTACGCGCTCGCACTCGAGCAGATGCGGCGCGGTCACTCTCTGCTGGTGTTCGCCGAGGGTCGGCGCTCGTTCGACGGCAAGCTCCGTCCGCTCAAGCGCGGCGCGTTCGTGCTCGCGATCGAGGCGCAGGTGCCGCTTGTGCCGGTGACCGTGGAGGAGCGCCTCGCGGCGCCGCGGCGGCGGGTGCTCGGCCGCGCGCTGGCGCACCGGATCCGCGAGCTGCGGGTGGTGGTGGGCGACCCCATCCCGACCGCCGGCGCCACCCTCGACGACCTGCCCGCGCTGACCGAGCGCGTGGCCGCGGCGATCGTGGCCGGTCACGTCGAGCCGCCCGGCACCGCAGCCGGTTGAACCATGCGAGAGCGCTCACGTACGCTTCGCGATCCGGAGGACGTCATGAGCACGAGCGCGACATCGAGCGCCGCGGCCACGAGCGGCGCGGCGGACACGGCACCCATCCGCCACGACTGGACCACCGACGAGATCGCCGCGCTGCTCTCCTCGCCGCTGCTCGAGCTGGTGCACCGCGCGGGCCTCGTCCACCACGCCCACAACCGCCCCAACACGGTGCAGCTCGCGACGCTTCTCAGCATCAAGACCGGCGGCTGTCCCGAGGACTGCGGTTACTGCCCGCAGTCGGCCCACTACGACGCGCCGGTCGAGAAGCAGCCGCTGATGCTGGTCGACGAGGTGCTCGCGGCCGCGCGCCGTGCCCGCGAGGTGGGTGCGTCGCGGTTCTGCATGGGCGCCGCGTGGCGCGAGGTCAAGGACGGCCCCGAGTTCGACGCGGTCCTCGACATGGTGCGCGGCGTCCACGACCTCGGCCTCGAGGCGTGCGTGACCCTCGGCATGCTGAGCGGCGCCCAGGCCAGGCGCCTCGCCGACGCCGGCCTCACCGCCTACAACCACAACCTCGACACCAGCCCCGAGTACTACGGCGAGATCATCACCACCCGCACCTACGAGGACCGGCTGCGCACCCTCGACCACGTCCGCGACGCCGGCATCACCATCTGCTGCGGCGGCATCATCGGCCTCGGCGAGTCCACCCGTGACCGCGCCCGCATGCTCGAGACCCTCGCCAACATGGACCCGCACCCCGAGAGCGTGCCGATCAACGGCCTGGTGCGCGTCGAGGGCACGCCGCTCGAGGGCGAGAGGCCGTTCGACCCCCTCGACCTGGTGCGGATGATCGCGGCCGCGCGGATCCTGATGCCGAAGAGCCAGGTGCGGCTCAGCGCCGGGCGCACCAGCCTCACCCGCGAGGCGCAGGTGCTGTGCTTCCTGGCCGGCGCCAACTCGATCTTCTACGGCGAGAAGCTGCTGACCACCGCCAATCCGGAGACCGAC
>CAYMQR010000485.1:0-4321 GCA_964392195.1 uncultured bacterium
TTCCGCGACCCGCTCGAGCTGCTGATCGCGACGATCCTCTCCGCGCAGTGCACCGACAAGCGCGTGAACCTGGTCACGCCGGCGCTCTTCGCGCGCTACCCGGACGCTCACGCGTTCGCCACCGCCGATACCCGCGAGCTCGAGGAGATGATCCAGAGCACCGGCTTCTTCCGCTCCAAGGCGCGCTCGATCCAGCACGCCACGCGGCGCATCGTCGAGCACCACGAGGGCGAGGTGCCGCGCACCCTCGAGGAGCTCGTCGAGCTCGGCGGAGTGGGGCGCAAGACCGCGAACGTGGTGCTCGGCAACGCCTTCGGCGTGCCGGGGATCACCGTGGACACCCACCTCGGGCGGGTGGCGCGCCGCCTCGGGCTCACGCGCCACGAGGACCCGGTCAAGGTCGAGAGCGACCTCGCCCGGCTCATCCCGCGGCCGAGGTGGACGATCTTCTCGCACCAGATGATCTTCCACGGCCGGCGGATCTGCTTCGCGCGGAAGCCCGACTGCGCGGTGTGCCCGCTCAGCAACCGCTGCCTGTTCGCGGGCGGCGCGGGCGTGCTGGCGGCGCCTCAGCGTCGCGCGGCGCGGTCGTGAAGCGCGGGCGCGGCCCGCGCGGCCGCGGCGGCTCGGCCGGCGGCGGATCGAGCGGCGTTCCGTCGTGGCCCGACGGGCGACCGCCGGCGCTCGAGCGCTTCTCGCAGAACTTCCTGGTCGATCCCAACACCTCGCGCAAGATCGTCGACGCGTCGCGGGTGGGCGCCGCCGACGCGGTGCTCGAGATCGGCCCGGGCCACGGCGCCCTCACCACGATCCTCGCCGCGCGGGTCGCGCGGCTAAGGCTGGTGGAGATCGACCGCGCGCTGGTGTGGGCGCTCGCCGAGCGCTACCAGGATGACCCGCGCGTCGACGTGATCGCCGCCGACGTCCTCGAGGTGGGCCTCGACGAGCTGCTCGCCGGCGCGGCGCGCTGGCACGTGGTGGCGAACCTGCCGTACCGGATCACCAGCCCGATCCTGTTCGCGCTCCTCGACGCCGCGCCGCGGCTCGCCAGCGCCACGCTCATGGTGCAGCGCGAGGTCGCGGAGCGGGTGGTCGCGGCGCCGGGCACGGCGGAGTGGGGGACGCTCAGCGTCCACTGCCAGCGCCTCGCCGACGCCGAGGTGCTCTTCGACGTGCCGCCGAGCGTGTTCCGGCCGCGCCCCGCGGTGATGTCGTCGGTGCTCAGGCTCGAGTTCCTCGCCGCGCCGCGGGTGCGGGTGGCCGACGAGGCGCAGTTCCGCCGCACCGTGCGCGCCGCGTTCGGCCACCGCCGCAAGACGCTCCGCAACTCGCTGATGAGCGGCGGCTGGGACGCGAGCGAGATCGACGCCGCCGCCGCGCGCCTCGCCCTCGACCTGGTGCGGCGCGGCGAGACCCTCACCCTCGACGAGCTCGCCGCCCTCTCCGACGCGCTGCCCGCCGCGCGCTGATCTTCGCGGCCCGATCGACGCCGGAGGGTCGCGCGCCGCGCGACCGGCGATACGCGCCGCCGTTCCGCCGCCGCTCCGCTCGTTCCCTGTACGCCCCACGCCGGGCGCCCTACAGCGTTCACGCGATCGTGCCGACGTGACGATCGTGCACGTCGGCGGGCACGCGGCGCGTGCCCCTCCGGGCCGTACCGAAACCAGACGATCGACGCCCGGGTCAGGGCGCGAGCTTCAGCGCGGCGGCGAGCGTCTCGACCTCGCTCGGCGCGCGCGACTTCGCGGCGCACGCGAGCTCGCGGCGCGCGTCGGCGCCGCGGCCGAGCTCGCGCAGCGCCTGCGCGCGCACCCAGCACACCTCGGGGTCGTCCGCGTCGGCGCCGGCCGGCAGCGCCGCGAGCGCGGCCTCGAACCGCCCCAGCGCCAGGTGGTTGCGCGCCCGCTCGACCGCGAGCGCGCCGTACGCGCTCTCGGTGGCCTCGGCCACCTGCTCGGCCTCGGCGTGGCGGCCGGTGTCGACGAGCAGCTTCACCAGCGCGGTGCGCGCCGCGACGTCGCCGGGGTCCTCGTCGGTCGCGCGGCGCAGCGCCGCGAGCGCGAGGTCCGCCCGCCCGCCGTCGCCGAACGTGGTCGCGGCCGCCGCCAGCTCGGCCGCGTCGGCCTTCGGGTCGACCAGCTTGCGCGCCGCCTCCAGCACCGCGAGCCGCGGCTCGGTCTGCATCTGGATGCGTCCGTCGACCTCGATCGCCTTGCGATAGGCGTCGCCCGCCTCGTCGAGCCGATCGGCGAGCTCGAGCGTCCAGCCCAGGTTGAACCAGCCGATCGCGAGCTGCGGCGCGCCCGCCGTCACCTTGCGCAGCGTCGCCACCGCAGCGTCGTAGTCGTGGGCGTTGAGCTCGACGCGCGCGAGGTCGAGGTGGAGCTTCACGTCGCTCGGCTTCGCCGCGAGCGCCGCCTCCAGGTTGGCGCGCTGCCACGGCGCGATCGACAGCGTCTCGGCGTAGAAGCGGTCGTCGGGCGCCGCCACGTGCGCCTCGTAGATGCGCTCGCGGACGTTGTGGATCACGCCCTCGAGGTAGGCGCGGTGCCCCTCGCGCAGCTCCTCGACCGGCCGCGCGTTCACGTCCGCGAGCCCGAGCGCGGTGATCGGCTTCTGGAACGCCAGCAGCGCGCCGATGTCGCCGCTCTTCATGAAGGGGGGGAGGTCGAGCCAGAAGTCGGTGAGCGGGCGATCGTCGGTGATCGCCGGCGCCCCCGCCGCGTAGCGGGCGAGCGCCTCGCCGTCCATCACGAACGTCTTGAGCAGCGTGGCCGGCGACGAGAAGCCGATCGACGCCAGCGACTCCGCCACCTCGGGCGTGGCCCAGCGCGCCGCGAAGCGCTCGGTGTCGAGGACGAGCGGGCTCGGGCTGCCGATCAGGATCCCCTCGGCCGCGTGCGGCAGCCACAGCTGCGCGTTCGGGAACACGTCCACGAAGCTGCGCACGCTCATCCGCACCTCGAGCTCGCTCTGGTCGTGGAGCGGCAGCCACTGGGCGACGATCCCGTCCTCGGCGAGCCGCTCGCGGGCGAGCTGGTAGAACTCGCGGCTGTAGAGCTGGTAGGTGCCCGCCTGGCGCGGCGGCGGCGGCTCGGCGGTGATGACGTCGAAGCGCTGCGCCGAGGCGAGCAGCACCTGGCGCCCGTCGCCGATCCGCACCCGCGCGTTGGCGCGCGTCAGCACGTCGCCGTTGGCCTCGGCGAAGAGCGGCGCCGCCTCGAGCACGGTCGCCGAGAGCTCGGCGCACTGGCTGTCGAGGACCTCGGGGTGGAGCGCGGTGGCGCCGAACGTCATGCCGGTGCCGAAGCAGATCGTCAGCACCCGCTCGGGGTTCCTGGCGAGCAGCACCGGCAGGTGGCCGAGCAGCTTCATGTAGCGCTGGCCGTCGAAGAAGGTGCCGGTCATCGACGAGCCGTTGGTGTAGAGCCGGAGCGCGCCCTGGTTGCGGAACGCCTGGTAGCGGTGGACGCTCACGGTCGAGGTGCGGCCCTCGCGGAAGAACACCGGCTCGGGCGACTCGTCGGGGCCGTGGACGCCGGCGAAGAGCGGTGCGAGGAACCGCGCCTTGGTCGAGCCGCCGGTCGCGCACACCACCACCAGCGCGCCGAGCCCGACCCCCACCACGAGCCGGCGGCGCGCCGGCGAGTCGGCGAGCAGCAGCGTGCCGACCGTGGCGCTCACCAGCCCGAGCGCCCACAGGCTCGACTCGGTGCCGAGCAGCGGGATCAGCACGAACGCGGTGGCGAGGCTGCCCGCGATCGAGCCGAGCGTGTTGAGCGCGTAGAGCCCGCCCACGTCGCGGCCCACCCGCGCCGCGAGCGCCGCGCCGATGCGGGTGCCGAGCGGGAAGATCGCGCCCAGCACGAGCGTCGGCAGGCCCATCAGCGCGAGCCCGGTGAGCGAGGCCGAGAGCACGAACGAACCAGTCGACTGGGCGACGCTCGCCGCCAGCCGACTGAGCGGCAGGAAGGTAGTGACGCTGAGCGCCACCATCTGGCCCTGCAGCAGCGCGAGCACGCCCAGCGCGCGCACCGGCCGCTCCAGGCGGTCGGCCCACCGCGACACCGCGTAGCTGCCGATCGCGAGGCCCACCAGGAACACCGTGAGCATCAGCGAGAACGCGTACACGGTCGAGCCGATCGAGAACTGCAGCACGCGCGTCCAGATGCCCTCGAGCGCGAGCCCGACGAAGCCGCTGGTGATCACCGCGAGCCACACCCGGCGCAGGTCGGCGCGCGACGACGCGCTCGCCGGCGCGGCCGGCGCGGCGCTCGCGGGCGCCGCCGCCGGCTCCGCCACTCCGGCGCGCGCCAGCAGC
>CAYMQR010000486.1:0-4318 GCA_964392195.1 uncultured bacterium
CGCCGGCGCGACCGAGCTCTTCCGCTCCACGCTGCCCGAGGCGGCCGCCGCCGCTTCGACGCGTGTGCGCGCCGAGGTCGGCGCCGGCTGCGCCGCAGCCGCCGCGGCGTTCGAGTCGCATGCCCGCGCGCTCGAGGGCCTGCGCGCCCGCGGCGAGGCCGCCCGCGGACCGGCGATCGGCGAGCAGGCGTTCGTGCAGCGCTTCGAGCTCGCGCACGGCCTCGCGGTCTCGACCGACGCGCTGCTCAGGCTCGCGGCGGGGGTCCGCGCCGCGATCGACGACCGGCTCGCGACGGTGGCCGCGCGGATCCACCCCACCCGCCGCTGGCCCGAGCTCCTCGCCGAGCTCGCCGCCGAGCGCCCGCAGCCGCGCGAGCTGCTCGCGAGCTACCGCGCCACCGTCGAGCGCATGCGCTCGGCGGTGGTGGAGCGCCGCCTCGCCACCCCCACCGACGACCCGCTCGAGGTGATCGAGACCCCGGTCTTCGAGCGACCGCTCTTTCCGGTGGCCGCGTACCTCCAGCCGGCGCCCCTCGACGCGGGCGGCCGAGGTCTCTTCTACGTCACCCCCGTCGACGAGCGCGCACCCGAGCACGAGCGGAGCGCGGCGCTCGAGCAGCACGGACGCGCCGCGTCCACGATCCTGGCGGTGCACGAGGGCTACCCCGGCCACCACCTGCAGATGACCCGCGCCAAGCGCTCGGGCTCGGTCGCGCGGCTGCTCTACGGGACGCCGCTCTTGTGGGAAGGCTGGGCGCTCTACTGCGAGCAGATGATGGTCGAGGAGGTGCTCCACGACGACCCCGCCGTGGAGCTGGTGCAGCTCCGCGACGCGCTGTTTCGCGCCTGGCGCATCGACATCGACGTCCGCCTCCACCGCGGCGAGTGGACTCCCGGGGAGTGCGAGCGGTGCCTGGTGCGCGAGCTCGGCACGCCGCCCGCCACGGCGCGCGCCGAGGTGAGGCGGTACGCCGCGTGGCCCACGCAGGCCTCGACGTACATGGTGGGTCGCGAGCTGCTCCTCGAGCTGCGGCGCCGGATCCGCGAGCGCGAGGGCGAGCACTTCGACCTCGGGCGCTTCCACGACCGCGTCCTCGACTTCGGGAACCTCTCCCCGGTGCGGATCGCCGAGGTGCTCCTGGGAGAACCCGCCGCGTCGCCCGTCGCGAGGTGATCCCAGCGCGGCGCCGTGGTGGTACCATGGACGCCGGTCGCGACGCCGCGACGCCCTCGATCGATCATGGACATCCGACTCCGACGCGCCGACGAGCGCCGCGTTATGCGCGGCTTCGTGCTCAGCCTCGCCGCGCTCATGGGCGCGGTGATGTTGACCTCGGTGCTCATGTGGTGGGCCAACGTGTGGATCGCGCGGCGCCACGCGCGCCCCGAGTCGTCGACCTCGTCATCGCGCGGGCCCTCCACCGAGCGGGCCGCGGCGCTGCTCTGGGCCTGAGATCGACGGGAGACCACGCGGTGCGCGTGCTGCTCGCCGTACCGCCGCGCCCTCGCGATCAGGTCCTCCAGATCCTGCCGCCGCTCGCGCTCGGCGAGCTCGCGGCGGCGCTGGCGCGCGCGGGACACGAGCCGCGGGTCGTGGACCTCACCCGCCTGCGTGGCGACCTCTCCGCCTGGCGGCGCGAGCTCGAGACGTTCCGTCCCGGGCTGATCGGCCTGACGGCCTTCACCTCCGATCTGCCGACCCTCGAGCCGATGTGCGCCGAGGCGCGGCGCTCGCTGCCCGGAGTCCCGACGATCCTGGGCGGGCCTCACCCCTCGGCCGACGCCGCCGGGACGCTGCGGGACGTCCCGAGCCTCGACCTCGCGTTCCGCGGCGAAGGCGAGCGCGGGATCGTCGCCATCGCGGACGCGATCGCGGCGGGTCACCGTCCCGACCCGGCTCACGTCCCCGGGCTCGCGGTCCGCGACGGTGGCGAGGTGCGGTGCTCGGACCCCGAGCTGCCCGAGGACCTCGATGCCCTCGGCCTACCCGACTGGGCGGCGCTCGATCCCCTCGCCTACCAGCGCTTCCCGCCCACGCTGTTCGTGAAGCAGCGGCCGTTCGCGCCGATCGTCGTGACCCGCGGTTGTCCCTACCGCTGTACGTTCTGCGCCGGCTTCACCGTGACGGGCCGCGCGATGCGCAGCCGCTCGGTCGAGCACGTCCTGAGCGAGATCGAGCTGCTCCATGGACGCTTCGGCATCCGCGAGATCCACATCGAGGACGACAACTTCACGTGGGACCGCGACTTCGTGGTCCGCTTCAGCCGCGCGCTCGCGCGCAGCCGCCTCGGCGTCTCGTGGACGATGCCCAACGGCGTCCGTCTCGAGACCCTCGAACGGGAGATGCTGCGCGAGATGCGCGCCGGCGGGTGCTACGCGCTGGTGGTGGGGATCGAGTCGGGGTCGCCGCGCATCCTCAAGCGCATGCGCAAGGCCCTCACGGTGCCGCTCGTCGAGGAGAAGGTCCGGCTCGCCCGATCCGAGGGGTTCCCGGTCCACGCCTTCTTCATGCTCGGCTATCCCGACGAGACCGCCGAGGACGTCGAGGCCACCCTCGACCTGGCGCTGCGGCTCGACCTGACCGGCGCCAACTTCCACGGCTTCCGCCCGCTGCCCGGGACGTTGACCGGCGAGGCGCTGCGCGACGAAGGGCTCATCGAGGGCTGGGCATCCGACCCGGACCGTGGCAGCTTCTCGAACCCGGTGTTCGCGCCGCCCGGTCTCTCGCCGCGGTGGCTCAAGTCGATGCAACGGAAGATGCTGTTCAAGTTCTACGGCCGCCCACGGATCCTGCTCGGCACCACCTGGCGCGCTTCGACGTCGGGCGCCGTGTGGCCACTCGCTCGCAAGGCGCTCACGTACCTGACGTGAACCCGCTCCACCGCTCGGCCCGCGCCTCCTCCGGGCGCCGGCGGCACGAGGCTCGCTGACCATGCCGCTACAGATCGCCGTGATCGGCGCCGGCACCTGCGACGGGGACGTGTACGCGCTCGCGATGGAGGTCGGCCGGCAGGTCGCCCGCGGCGGCCACGTCCTGCTCAGCGGCGGGCTCGGCGGAGTGATGGAGGCGGCCGCTCGCGGCGCGCGCCAGGAGCGCGGGCTCACGGTGGGGATCCTGCCCACGCCCACCCGGCATCGCGCCAACCCCCACATCCAGATCGCCATCGCCACCAACATGGGCCACGCGCGGAACGTGGTGCTCGCGCACAGCGCGGACGCGTTCATCGCGGTCGCCGGCGAATACGGGACGCTCTCCGAGATCGCGATCGCGCTCAAGCTCGGCAAGCGCGTCGTCGGGCTGCGGACCTGGGACCTCCCGGGCGTGCTCAAGGCCGAGGACCCCGTCGAGGCGATCCGGCTCGCGGTGAGCGGTCTCGACGAGCGCGGCGCGAGCTGACGCGCCGGTTCCTCGTCCCACCCGTCACCTCGCTCGTGAGGCCCGACCCGGACCCATGACCTCACCTCTCTGGACGCCCAGCGCCGAACGCATCCGCTCGAGCAACCTCTCGCGCTTCCAGGCCTCCCTCGAGGAGCGCCTCGGGCGGCGCTTCGCCGACGACGCGGACCTGTGGCGCTGGTCGGTCGACCACCGCGACCAGTTCTGGGCCGCGATCTGGGACCTGGCGCAGGTGCGCGCGTCCCAGCGACACCAGTCGGTGCTCGAGGACGGCGAGCTCATGCCGGGCGCGCGCTGGTTCAGCGGCGCGCGACTCAACTTCGCCGAGAACCTGCTGCGCCGCCGCGACGGCCACCCCGCGATCGTGGCGCGCGCCGAGGACGGGCGGCGGACGGTCCTCACTTACGCCGAGCTGCACCAGCGCGTGGCCGGGCTCGCCGGGTATCTGCGCGAGCTCGGGATCGGCGCGGGTGACCGCGTGGCCGGCTTCCTGCCGAACGTGCCGGAGGCGCTCGTCGGCATGCTCGCCACCACCAGCCTGGGCGCGGTGTGGTCGTCGTGCTCGCCGGACTTCGGGCTGCGCGGCGTGGTGGATCGTTTCGGTCAGATCGAGCCGCGGGTCCTGCTCACCGCCGACGCCTACCCGTACGCGGGAAAGACCCACGATTGCCTCGAGCGGGTGCGTGGGCTGGTCGAGCTGGTGCCGTCGATCGAGCGCGTGGTGGTGATCCCGTACGTGAGCGCGGCGCCCGACCTCACCGGGCTGCCGGCGGGCTCGCTGCTCTTCCCCGAAGCGGTGGCGCGCGGCGCCGGCCAGCCGCTCGAGTTCGAGCAGCTCCCCTTCGATCACCCGGTCTACGTCCTCTACTCGTCGGGTGACCAGCCGTTGCCGAAGCCGATCGCGGCGCGCCCGCCGGACAG
>CAYMQR010000487.1:0-4306 GCA_964392195.1 uncultured bacterium
CGGGTCCCACCCCCGAGTCACTCGCTTCGCTCGTGGCGTGCCGCTGGCACGCGCCGGTTGGCGAGTCCGATCGCTCCGCACGCCGGGATCACGAGAAGCGAGATGGGTTAACCGAGCGGCTTTTCAAGCCCCCCGCCCGCCTGGAGGGCAGGCGCCGACGGCGCCGTGCTCCGTCGGCGCCGCCGGCGGGGCCCACCCGAGCCACTCGCTTCGCTCGCGGTGTCGCGCTGCGAACGGCCGGGTGACGGGTCAGGTCGACGGGGCGTTGAGGACATCCAGCGCGCGCTCGATCACGCCCTGGAGCGCCGCGTGGCGGGCTCGCGCCTCGGACAGCTCGCCAGCGTGCTGCTCGGCCTGCCGCTCCAGCTCCGCGGCGCGGAGCCGCTCGGACTCGAGCGCGATCGAGAGCTCGTCGATCCGCGCCTTGACGGCGTCGTGAGCCTGGCGTGCGGAGGCGAGCTGGTTCTCGAGCTCGGCGACGCGGCGCTCCGATCCCTCGAGCGCCTCCTCGAGCCGCTGGACCTCGCCGGCGTCGCGCTCGGCCCTGGACTCGGCCTCGCTCGCACGCGCTTCGAGCGCTCGGCGCTCGGCGCCCACGCGCTCGAGCTCGGCGCGCGCGCCGGCGAGCTCGCTCTCGATCGCGGCGACCCGCGCGGCAGCGTCGGCGGCCTGGCGCGCCGCTTCCGCTCCCGCCGTCTCGGCCGCGGTCCGCAGCCCCGCGAGCTCGGTCCGAGCTCCGTTCGAGGAGCGGACGAGCGCCTCGATCACCGTCCCGATCCAGCCAGGGATCGCATCGAGGCGCTCGGAGAGCGCGTGCAGGAACGCTTCCGGGCCCATGTCGGTGCCGATGGCACGGGTATCCGCGGCGAACCGCTCGAGCGCCTGGAAGAGGGCGCGCCGCGTCTCCTCGCCCACCGCATCCGCCTCGGAGAGCGCCAGGAAGCGCGGCTCGTCCTGGACCCGGGTGGCGAGACCCTGGACCACCTGGAGGATGCCGATCGTCACCACGCTGCGGTCGAGCGTCGCGGCTTCGAGCTGGGATGCGAGGCGCTCGCGCTCCGCGGTGGCGACGACGTTGGCGGCGCGCACCGCCTCGAGGTCGCTCTCGACCCGCGACACGTCCTCCGAGCGCTGGCGCAGCGACGACGCGAGCTCCCGGCGCAGCTCGGCGATGGTCTCCTCGTGCGCGGCGCTCGCGGCGGCGGCCTCTTCGCGGGCTCGCTCGTTCGCTGCGTCGAGCTCGGCGCGCAGGCGCTCCGACCCGGCGCGCGCCTCGGCCAGCTCGGTCCGCGTGCCTTCCGCCTCGGCGCGGATCCGCTCGGCTTCCTCCTGTGCCTGATCCGACGCCGCGCGCGCGTCGTCGGCCGCGCCATGAAGCTGATCGAGCTCGGCCTCGAGCGCCGCGACCCGCTCCTCGAGCCGCTCGCGCTCGCTGCGGTGGGCGAGGTAGCTCTCGATCTCCTGACGGTGGCGATCCCGGAGGCGTTCGATCTCTTCGTGGTGGCTGGCCTGCATCGTCCCTTGCTCGTTGCGAAGCTGCTCGACCTCGGCCGCGAGCGCGGCGGTCGCCTCGTGGTTCGCGCCGTCGGAGGCGCCCGGAGTCAGCTCGAGCTCGGTGACGCGCTCGCGCAGCAGCTCGAGCTCGGCGAGGGCCTCCTCGAGCCGCCGTGCCATCTCGGCGCCGCGCACCAGCCGCGACTCGGCGCCCTCCGCCTTGCCGCGCCAGTCGTCGCGCTCCTCGCGCAGGCGGCGGATCTCCGCGTCGCGCGCGGTCACCTGCTTGATCAGCTCGGCGTCGGGGCGGGCCTCGGGCGCGGTGGCGGCGGGGCGCGCGGGCGGCGCCGCGTCGTCGTCCTCGAGGAGCTCCTCGCGCAGATCGAGGAAGCTCGCCGGGCGGCGGGTAGGGCCGACGATCCGCGGAGCGGGACGCTCGGGCGCCGGTTTGGGCGCCGTCTCGCCACCTTCGAGGCGGCTGCGCTGATCGATCAAGGTCTGCAGCCGGCCGGCCATCGTCGGGAAGCGACGGCGGAACTCGGCCTCGGACGGGGCCATGCGCCGCGCTTCGGCCTCGATCAGCTCGATCTCGGACCGGATGTCGGCCAGGTCCATCGACTGGACGTCGCGAACTTTCATGTGCGTGTGGAGCCGATCCGACCGGCGCCCCTCCTTGTCCCAGATCGAGCCTGACGTGTCAACCGATCCGAGCGCCGTCGAGATGGCGGTTTCGCGTTCGATCCTGCTGATTTCGGGAGTCGGCATGGGTATGGTACTGCTATGCCCCGCCAGCGGCGGTGGACCCGGCGGCTCGGCGCGAGCCACACGGCCGACGCGGCGTTCCCGCGCACATCCGACCCGACCCGAGGAGATCCCCGAAATGCTCGACTCGACCACCACGTCCAACGGTATCCGCAAGGTGCTGTTGGTGTTCCCACCCACCCGGGTGGGGTCCGAGCAGATCCTGGCCTGCATGCCCCCGCTCGGGGCGATGTACCTGGCCGCCACCTTCCGGCGCCGCTACGACGTCAAGATCCTCGACGCCACCGCCGAGGGCTTCAGCAATCGCCGCATCCTGGATGACGGCTTCCGTCAGGTGGGCCTGCACCCCGACGAGATCCGCGAGCGCATCCGCGAGTACCAGCCGGACGTGGTGGGCGTCACGACGCTGTTCTCCTCGTCGTACCCGTGCGTCGAGGAGGTGCTGCGCGTCGCGAAAGAGGTGAACCCGGGCGTGGTCACCGTGGTCGGTGGCACGCACCCCGCGTTCCTCGCCCGCCAGTGCCTCGAGCAGACCCAGGACCTCGACTACATCGTGATCGGGGAAGGCGAGATGTCGGGTCTCGAGCTCCTCGACTGCCTGAACGAGGGGCGCAGCGTCGCCGGGATCGACGGGCTCGCGTGGCGCGAGGGCGGCGAGGTCCACATCAACCCCAAGACGACGTTCATCGAGGACCTCGACAGCCTGCCGTGGCCGGCGCGCGACCTCGTCGACCTCGAGATCTACGCCAAGGGAAACCGCGCCCACGGCGTGTACTCGAAGGAGGCCGTCACCACCACCATCCAGTCGTCGCGCGGGTGCCCGGCGAAGTGCACCTTCTGTTCCTCGATGCGGTTCTGGGGGCAGAAGTATCGCGGCCGCTCGGCCGAGAGCGTGCTCGGCGAGATCGAGCAGGTGCGCAACACCTACGGCATCCGCGAGTTCCAGTTCGAGGACGACAACCTCACGATGGACCGCAAGCGCGCCAAGACGCTCTTCAACGCGATGATCGACCGCAAGCTCGACATCGTGTGGTCCACGCCCAACGGCGTCGCCATGTGGACCCTCGACGAGGAGATGCTGTCGCTCATGAAGCGCGCCGGCTGCTACGAGGTGACGCTCGCCTTCGAGAGCGGCAACCAGGACGTGCTGCGCGACGTCATCAAGAAGCCGACCAACCTGAAGCACGCCGAGAAGGTGGTCGAGGCGGTGAAGAAGGTCGGCCTCGACCACAACGCGTTCTTCATCATGGGCTTCCCGGGCGAGACCACCGAGCAGATGAAGGAGTCGTACGAGCTCGCCAAGCGGCTCAAGCTGCAGAGCGCCTGGTTCTTCGTGGCCAACCCGCTGCCGGGCACCGAGCTCTACGAGCAGTGCCAGGAGAAGGGGCTGCTCCGCGAGGGCTTCGACTTCACCAACACCGCGTACACGCGCTCGGCCTTCAACACGCCGGAGTGGGCGTCCGGCGAGGTCGAGAAGCTGGTCCAGTCGTCGCTGCTCAAGATCCAGCTCTGGAGCCACATCCGGCAGCCGATCCACCACCTCAAGCGCTACCTGACCCGGCCCGAATGGACGATGGAGCTCGGCCTCCTGCTCTCGAAGCGCGCGTGGCGCTGGCTGACGAAGCGGCGTGGCGCCGAGCCGGTGCTCACCCACCCGGCGTTCACGCCCACCGGCCCGAGCGTCGAGGCGGGCGCCTCACCGATCGTGGTGGAGCGCCGCAACGCCGCCAAGGAGGCGGCCAAGCGGCCCGCGGACGTCGTCGTCGACGTGCACGTGCCGGTGCGCTTCCAGGATCCGGCCGAGCGGCTCGCCGCGGCCACCCCCGCCGCCTCCTGAGCCGCGCGGCGAGCCCGACCCTCCCCCGGCGCCACGACGCGGACCGCGCCAGGGGCGCGCGCCGCTTTGGCGGCGGCCTTTGGGGTGGGGCCCCGGCCGGATCCGCGGTGACGGAGCACCGCGGCTCCAACGGACGGAGGCGGGGGCTTGGAACGATCCGAACCGACCGCGCCACGAGCGGAACCGTCGATGTGCGCGTCGCGGCGCGACGCC
>CAYMQR010000488.1:0-4287 GCA_964392195.1 uncultured bacterium
TGAGCAGCTCGTCCAACGGCACCCGATCCTTCGGCACCGGGCCGTCGCTCCCGGGACGCGCCGCGACGAGCACGCTCATGCCGAAGGCGGCGCCGATCGCGGCCACGGCGCGGCCGATGGCGCCGTGGCCCACGATGCCGAGCGTCTTCCCCGCGAGGTCCACGCGCGGGTAGTCGAACATCGTGAAGATCGGGCTCGCGCTCCACCCGCCGCAGCGCACCGCGTGGTCGAGGCGTCCGGTGCGCGTGGCGAGCTCGAGGATGAGCGACCAGGTGTGCTCGGCCACGGAGCGGGTCGAGTAGCCCACCACGTTCGCCACCGCCACGCCGCGGGCTCGCGCAGCGTCGAGGTCGATGACGTCCACGCCGGTCGCGGCGACGGCGATCAGTCGCAGCGACTCGGCCGCCGAAGAAGCCAGCAG
The DNA here is from genome assembly GCA_964392195.1 of uncultured bacterium. Taxonomy (GTDB): domain Bacteria; phylum JADJOY01; class JADJOY01; order JADJOY01; family JADJOY01; genus JADJOY01. The sequence continues at coordinate 422 of CAYMQR010000488.1, forward strand.
CTCGGCGCGGAGCGGGACCTTGTTGGTCACCACGATCGAATGGCCGGCGATCCGCGCCGCGATGTCCTCCGCCGCGGTGACCGCGTGGACCTTGCAGGGGAAGCACTCGGCGAGGACGGTGAGCGCCTCGGTGGCGTCGCCGAGCGTGGCGGCGTCGAGGAACACGATCGAAGGAGCGGCGTTCGCGGTCACGAGGGTCTCCGTCGGCGCGCCCGCGCCGCGCCGGGTAGAGTAGCGGCTCCGCCCATCGCCGCCTGCGATCGCGCGCGGGGTCGAAGGCTCGCACACGGAGCACACACCATGGCCGCACCCCGGATCGTCGCGATCCCCGGCAGCCTCCGCAAGGACTCGTACAACCGCAAGCTCCTCGCGATCGGCGTGGCCGCGCTGCGCGAGGGCGGCGCGGAGGTGGACGTCGTCGACCTCAAGGAGCTGGCGCTGCCGGTCTACGACGGCGACATCGAGGCCGCGGGTTTGCCGCCGAGCGCGGTCGCGCTCAAGGAGCGGATCGCGAGCGCCGCCGGCCTCTACATCTCGACCCCCGAGTACAACTGGGGCGTGCCCGGCGCGCTCAAGAACGCCATCGACTGGGCGTCGCGCGGCGGCGGCAACGTCTTCAAGGACAAGTGGGGCGTGCTCACGAGCGCCTCGATGGGCGGCTTCGGCGGGCTGCGTGGGCTCGCCGCGCTCAAGCCGTCGCTGACGACGCTCGGCGTCTACCTGCTGCCGAGGGAGCTCAACCTGTCGAGGGCGCAGGACGCGTTCACCGCCGACGGCGCGCTCCGGGACGCGAAGACCCACGAGCAGCTCGTGTCGCTGATGCAGGCGCTGATGGAGCGGCTGCGATGAGCGCCGCCAAAGCGCCGAAGGCCGCGTCGAGGCGAGCGGGCTCGAAGGCGGGCGAAGCGCCGCTGCTCGCGATCACCGGCTCGGGCGGCTTCATCGGGCTGCGCATGGCGGAGCGCGCTCGCGAGCGCGGCATGCGCGTGCGCGGTCTCGAGCTGAGCGCCGAGGCCGCGCGCCGCGCCGAGGCGCAGGGCTTCGAGACCGTGGTCGGCGACGTCAACGACACCGACGCCGTGCGCCGGCTCACCACCGGCGCGAGCGTGGTCTTCCACACCGCCGCGATCGTCGACGAGGGCGGCGAGTGGCCGAAGTTCCGCAAGGTGAACGTGGAGGGCACGCGCCACGTGGCGAGCGTCGCCCGCGACGCCGGCGTGACGCGCTTCGTCCACCTCTCGTCGGTGATGGTGTACGGCTTCGACTACCCGCGCTTCGTGAGCGAGCAGGGACCGCTCCGCGGCGAGGGGAACCCGTACTGCCAGACCAAGATCGAGAGCGAGGAGGCGCTGCGCCTGCTGCACCAGCGCGGCGGCTTCGAGGTGATCGTGATCCGCCCCGGCGACGTCTACGGCCCGGGCTCGGTGCCGTGGGTGATCCGCCCGGCGGCGCTCATGAAGCGCGGCCTCTTCGTGCTCATCGACGGCGGGCGCGGGATCATGAACCACGTCCACGTCGACAACCTGATCGACGGCATCTTCGCGGCGCTCGACCGCGACGCGACCGGCGAGGCGTTCAACCTCACCGACGGCGCCGAGACCACCTTCCGCGACTACTTCACGCGCCTCGGCGCGCTGGTGGGGCGCAAGCGCTTCGCGTCGCTGCCCAGGCCGGTCGCCATGGCGGCGTTCGCGGCGATGGCGCGCGGCGCCGAGCTGCTGGGCCGCAAGCCGCTCGCCGAGCCCGGCGCGGTGCCGTTCGTCACCCGCCCCCACGCCTACTCGATCGAGAAGGCGCGCTCGTGGCTCGGTTACCAGCCGAAGGTGACGCTCGACGAGGGGATGCGCGAGCTTGCCGCGTGGCTGGGAACGCGTTGACTTCCGCTTCGCCCGCCCTTCAAAGTGCGTCCTCGGCCACGGTCGCGTCCGCCGCCGGTTCGGCCGAGCCGCGCACCATGATCACCGTCGACGACATCCTAGCCGCGCGCGAGCGCATCCAGGCGAACGTCCACCGCTCGCCGCTCGAATACACCGAGGCGCTGTCGCAGCTCACCGGCAACAAGGTGTGGCTCAAGCTCGAGAACCTGCAGCGCACCGGCTCCTTCAAGGACCGCGGTTCGCTGAACAAGCTGCTGCTGCTCACCGACGCCGAGAAGGCGGCGGGCGTGATCTGCGCGTCGGCGGGCAATCACGGCCAGGGAGTCGCGTCGGGCGCGCAGCGGCTCGGCATCGCCGCGACCATCGTCATGCCGATCGGCGCGCCGCTCATGAAGGCGGCGGCGTGCCGCTCGTTCGGCGCCGAGGTGGTGCTGGCCGGCACCAACTTCGACGAGGCGTGCACGGAGGCGCGCCGCATCGCCGCCGAGCGCGGGCTCACCTGGATCCACGCCTTCGACGATCTCGCGGTGATCGCGGGGCAGGGGACGGTGGGGCTCGAGATCCTCGAGCAGCTCCCGGACGTGGACGCGATCGTGGTGCCGGTGGGCGGCGGCGGCCTGATCGGCGGGATCGCGCTGGCGGTCAAGTCGATCAACCCGCGGGTGCGCGTCTACGGTGTCGAGGCCGAGCGGGTGGCGTCGATGGAGGCGGCCCTCGCGGCGGGGAAGATCGTGGAGGTGGGCGGCGGGCGGACGCTCGCCGACGGCATCGCGGTGCGCCGCGCCGGCGAGCACACGTTCCCGCTGGTGCGCGAGTGGGTGGACGGGATCGCCACCGTCGACGAGGAGGAGATCGCGAGCGCGATCCTCACGTTGATGGAGCGCGAGAAGACCGTGGCCGAAGGAGCGGGCGCCACGCCGCTCGCGGCGCTCGCCAACCGCAAGCTCGCGCTCAGCGGGCGGCGCGTGGCGCTGGTGATCTCGGGCGGCAACATCGACGTCAACATCCTGTCGCGGATCATCGAGCGCGGGCTGGTGAAGGATGGGCGGCTGGTGCGGCTGATGGTACGGATCGTGGACGTGCCCGGGGCGCTGGCGCGCCTCACCACCGAGGTCGCGGAGACGCGGGCGAACATCGTCGAGATCCACCACCAGCGCGCGTTCAGCACCGCCGAGCTCGGCGAGACGGACGTGGAGCTGACGCTCGAGACACGCGGCCCCGAGCACATCCGCGAGCTCCTCGACCGGCTCGCGCGGGCCGGCTACGCGATCGCGCAACGAGCCTGACGGCGCGGGCGCACACCGGGGGCCTCCATGAGCGAACCGCAGAGCCCCGAGCCGATGCACCACCTCGTGGCGCCGGCGCTCGACCTCGAGCGCGTGGTGCCGGCCGCCGGCGGCGCCGCGGCGCCCGGGCTGATCTGCTCGGCGTGCAACAAGCCGGTGGCGGACGAGTACTTCGAGGTGGCGGGGAAGGCGACCTGCCGCAACTGCAAGTTCGCGATCGAGGAGGCGCTGACCGGCGGACCCCGGGCGGCGCGGGTGATCCGCGCGTCGCTCGCGGGCGTGGTCGCGGCGTCGGCCGGCGCGTACCTCTACCACGCGCTCACCAAGGCCACCGACCACGAGTTCGCGATCGCGGCGCTGGTGCTGGGCGCGATGGTCGGCGGCGCGGTGCGGTGGGGGGCGAAGCGCCGCGGCGGATGGGTCTACCAGTGGATGGCGGTGCTCCTGACCTACGCGTCGATCGGCGGGGCGCACCTGCCCGAGTTCGTCGGCGCGATCCAGGAGGGCGTGTCCGAGCCGGTGGCGAGCCACGACGCGAGCCCGTCGCCCGCGGCGTCGAGCCCATCGGTGCCGGAGCCGGCGGCCATGCAGTCGGGGACGATCCCGCCGGCGGTGAACCCGCCGGCGGCGGCCGTGCCGGAGGCCAACCCCGCCGCCGCGGTGGAGGCCAAGCCCCCCACCGACGTCCCGCCGCTGATGAAGG
>CAYMQR010000489.1:0-4282 GCA_964392195.1 uncultured bacterium
ACGATCCGCTCCTTCCGCCCCTTGCCGCGCACCCGCATCAGCGACAGGTCGGGCTCGATGTCCGCCAGGTCGATCCCCGCCGCCTCGGCCACGCGCACGCCGGAGCCGTAGAGCAGCTCGAGCAACAGCCGAGCGCGGCGCGCGGCGAAGCCGCCGCGCTCGGTGGCGCCGATGAGCGCCTCCGCTTCCTCGAAGAGCAAGTGCCGCGGCGTCGCCTTCGGCAGCCGCGGCGACTCGAGCACCGTGCTCGGGTCGCTCTCGATCCCGCCCTCGCGACGCACGAAGCGGAAGAAGGTGCGGAACGCGGAGAGCTTGCGCGCGGTGGTGGTGCGCTTGCGCCCCACGAGCCGCTTGGCCAGGTGGGCGCGCAGGTCCGCGCGCGAGATCGACGCCACGGCGAGCGCCGCGGTGGCGCCGCCGCGGCGCTCGGCGAGGTCCTCGGCGAGCGCGTCGAGCTCGGCGCGGTAGCCGCGCCGCGTGTGCGGCGAGGCGTTGCGCTCGACGCGCAGGTACTCGGCGAAGCGCTCGATCCACTCGCGCAGGTCGTCGGCGGCCACGGCGCGACTCTACCTCGTTCGCCGGGCGGCGAGGGCGGCGCGGCGCGAGCCGTGCCTCGTAACGGTGGGTTCGCGGCGCGTCACGGCTCCGCAACGGGTGTCGGCGCGCCAACCCCCCTCGTCATGGTGAATTTGCCTCACGATGACGCTCGCTAGGGCGTTCGGACCGCCCCCATCAGCACCGGCACACGGCGTGCTAACTGCTTAAGTTTCGGCGGTGTGGCGCGGTCTTGGATGGACCGAGCGGCGGGATCGCACCGGCCGGTGACGGTGGAAGGCGGGGGCGGTTACGGTAAGTTTTGACGCACCGTGTTGAGCGTGGTTCAATGAGGGTTCCGTCCAGACGCGGGACTCCGTTCTTTCAGGTGCCGACCATCCCGGCGGCAACTCGATGACGGAAAGGGGCAAGGCATGAGTACGATCCAGCACAGCACCGAGGCCGAATCCAGGCAGCTCGCGGAAGACTCGCGCGAGCAAGACTGGTCCGGGCGAGCTTTCATCCGCGAGATGTTCCTCGGGAACTTCGAGCTGGATGTCATCCACCCGTTCCCGCTCGAGAAGCCCTGGACTCCCGAGTTCCTGAAGTTCTACGAGGGCATGAAGGACATCCTCGTCAACGTCGTCGACTCGGTCGAGATCGACGCCACCGGTGAGTATCCGCCCCAGGTCGTCGACGCGCTCCGCAAGATCGGCGCGTTCGGCATGAAGGTGCCCAAGGAGTACGGCGGTCTCGGCCTCCACCAGGTCGAGTACAACCGCGTGATGGAGATGGTCGGCTCGATGGACGGCAACATCTGCGCGTTGCTCTCCGCCCACCAGTCGATCGGCGTTCCCCAGCCGCTCAAGCTGTTCGGTAGCCCCGAGCTCAAGAAGAAGTACCTGCCGCGCTGCGCCGCCGGCGCGATCTCGGCGTTCGCCCTCACCGAGCCGCACGTCGGCTCGGACCCGGCGAGCCTCTCGACCACCGCCGAGGCGAGCGAGGACGGCAAGCACTTCATCCTGAACGGCGAGAAGCTGTGGTGCACGAACGGCACGCTCGCCGAGCTGCTCGTGGTCATGGCGCGCAACCCCAAGACCAAGAAGATCAGCGCGTTCGTGGTCGAGACCGCCTGGGAAGGCGTGACCGTCCAGCACCGCTGCCGGTTCATGGGCCTCAAGGCCCTCGCCAACGCGATCATCACCTTCGACAACGTGAAGGTGCCGCGCGAGAACATCATCGGTGACGAGGGCAAGGGCCTGAAGATCGCCCTCGTGACCCTCAACACCGGCCGCCTCACGCTGCCGGCGGCGAGCGCGGGCGGCGCCAAGCGCTCGCTCGAGATCCTCCGCCACTGGTGCAACGAGCGCAACCAGTGGGGTGTCCCGGTCGGCAAGCACGAGGCGATCTCGCACCAGCTCGCCGACATGGCCGCGACCACCTGGGCCATGGACTCGGTGAGCGACCTGTGCAGCCAGATGGCCGACCGCGGCGGGTACGACATCCGCCTCGAGGCCGCCGCCGCCAAGGAGTGGAACACGGTGCGCGGCTGGGAGCTGATCGACCGCACCCTGCAGATCCGCGGCGGCCGCGGCTACGAGACCGAGAAGTCGCTGAAAGAGCGCGGTGAGTTCCCGGCGCCCGTCGAGCGCGTGATGCGCGACTGCCGCATCAACCTGATCTTCGAGGGCTCGTCCGAGATCATGCACCTCTTCATGGCCCGCGAGGCGGTGGACAAGCACCTCCAGGTCGCCGGCGCCATGATCAACCCCAAGTCGACGATCGCCGACAAGATGAAGGCGATGCCCGGCATCCTCGGCTACTACTCGAAGTGGTATCCGCCGCTCTGGCTCAAGGGCCTGACCACGCCGTTCGCGTTCGCCGACTGGGGCCGCCTCGCCCCGCAGCTTCGCTTCATCGAGCGGAGCTGCCGCCGCCTCGCTCGCAACACCTTCCACGGCATGGCGATCTACCAGGCGAAGATGGAGCGCAAGCAGGCGTTCCTCTTCCGCGCCGTCGACATCGTCATGGAGCTCTTCGCGATGGCGGCCAGCGTCTCGCGCACCCGCGCGCTCCTCGACGCCAAGGACGCCGACGCCCAGAAGGCGCTCGAGCTGACCGAGCTCTTCTGCGCCAACTCGCGCATGAAGATCGAGCGCCTCTTCGAGGACCTGTGGACCAACAACGACGCGATCAAGAACAAGATCGCGGGCCAGGTCCTCAAGTACGAGCACAAGTGGATGGAAGAGGGCATCATCGACATCGGCGTGACCAACGAGGCGATCCGCCCCAAGTCCATCATGGAAGTACGCAAGAAGGAGGCGGCCGAGGAGCCGCGTCTCGCCGCCGCATCCTGAGCTGAGCCTCCCACCGGCCGGCGCGTCCGGCCGGTGATCGAGACCGAGAGCGGCCACCCCGACGGGTGGCCGCTTTCGTTTCGGCGGCGCGCCCGCCGCCGTTCCCCATCCCGATGGACGAGCCCCACGCTCCCGCGGCCGCCGCCCCCGGTTCGAGGCTCGTGCGGTGGCTCTACCTGCGCGGGGTGGCGGCCGTGTTCGGGATCGCGTTCGCGTCGCTCGCGGTCCAGCTCGACGGCTTGATCGGCCACGACGGGATCCTGCCCGCCGCGGATTTCGCGGCGCGCGTCACCGAGCGTCTCGGCGACGCGCGCTTCACCCGGCTGCCCACGCTGGTGTGGTGGGTCGGCGCCAGCGACGGCGCGCTCCACGGCCTGTGCTGGGCCGGGCTCGTCGCGTCGCTCGCCGCGCTCGCCGGCCTCGCGCCCGCTGTCACGTTGCTCGCGGCGTGGGCCTGCTACCTGTCACTCTTCCACGTCGGCCAGGACTTCCTCGGCTTCCAATGGGACCTGCTGCTCCTCGAGGCGGGCTTGCTGGCGGTGCTGTGGGCGCCGCCCACGCCCCGCCACCGCTGGTCGGACGGCGGCGAGCCGTCGCGGTGGGTCGCGTGGCTGGTGCGGCTGCTCGCGTTCAAGCTCATGTTCCTCTCCGGCGTCGCGAAGCTCTCGAGCGGTGATCCGACGTGGCGCGACCTGACCGCGCTCACCCATCACTTCGAGACCCAGCCGCTGCCGACGTGGATCGGCTGGCTCGCCCATCACGCGCCGCGATGGATGCTGGTCGCGGCGTGCGCCGCGACGCTGGTGATCGAGCTCCTCCTGCCGTGGGCGATCTTCGCGGGGCGGCCGGGGAGGCGGATCGCGTGCGCCGGCTTCGTCGCGCTCATGATCGGCATCGGGCTGACCGGCAACTACACGTTCTTCAACGCGCTCACGATCGTGATCGCGCTCACGCTCCTCGACGACGCCGATCTGACGGCGCTCGTGCCAGCCCGGTGGCGCGATCGGCTGGAGGGCCGCGGTCCCTCGCGGCCGACGGTCCGCGGCGATGGAGCACGTCGCCTGCGCGAGACGCTCGGGCCGTGGGCGCGGCGGGGCACGGCGGCGGTGATCGCGATCGCGAACCTGGGGCTCTTCGTCGGCGGTCCGCCGGGCGCGGTGAGGAGCGCGCTCGCGCCGCTCGCGTCCGTGAACGGCTACGGGCTCTTCGCGGTCATGACCACCGAGCGGCCCGAGATCACGATCGAGGGATCGACCGACGGCATCGAGTGGCGCGAATACGTGCTGCCGTGGAAACCCGGGCCGCTCGATCGCCGGCCCGCGTTCGTCGAGCCCCACCAGCCGCGCCTCGACTGGCAGCTGTGGTTCGCGGCGCTGAGCCCGGCTTCGAAC
>CAYMQR010000490.1:0-1690 GCA_964392195.1 uncultured bacterium
AGGAGGGCAGCGGCTTCGTCACGCTGATGCGGAACTTCCAGACCGAGCGCCTCGGGCTCGCGGCCTACGCCTCGGCGACCGCCGAGATCGCGCTCGAGGAGGCGCGCCGTTACGTGAAGGAGCGGCGCGCGTTCGGCAAGCCGATCGCGGCCTTCCAGGTGACCCGCCACAAGCTCGCGGACATGGCGACGCGCGTCCTCGCCGCCAAGACGCTCACCTACCAGATCGCCCACCGCATGGATCAGGGCGACTACGTCCCGACCGAGGTGTCGATGGTCAAGAACCTCACCGCCGAGACCGCGGTGAGCGTCACCTACGACGCCGTCCAGCTCTTCGGCGGGATGGGCTACATGCGCGAGACCTGGGTCGAGCGGCTGAGCCGGGACGCGCGGTTGATCCCGATCGGCGGCGGGACCCAGGAGATCATGAAGGAGATCATCGCCAAGTCGATGGGCTTCTGAGGGCGCGCCGCGCCCAGGGCACCGGGCGTCAGTGCGGGGCCGCGGGTGCCTCCGGCCTCGCGACCAGCCCGTCGATGGTGTCGATCAGCGCGTCGACCTCGATCGGCTTGGTGACGAGCGGTCCGGGCAGGACGTCGAGCGTCGAGATCTCGCCGGTCGGTACCAGCGCGCTCAGGAAGAGCACCGGAACGCACGCCAGCGACGCCTGCTCCCGCAGCGCGTCGGCCACCTGCTTGCCGTCCATCTCCGGCATCAGCACGTCGAGCAGGATGAGCTGCGGCTGGAAGGCCAGCGCGGCGTCCACGGCGCGCGTGGCGTGGTTCTCCTCGCGGACCTCGAAGCGGCCCGTGCGCTCCAGGTTCCTGCGCAACATGCGCGTCATCGCCGCTTCGTCGTCGACCACCAGGATCCGCGTCCGCTCCATCGTCGATCACTCCGCGGCCGGGTAGGCCACCGTGACGCGGGCGCCGCCCCCGCGTCGTCTCGAGGCTCGTAACCAGCCCCCCTGCTGCAGGAGTAGCCGGCGCGCGCCGTCGAGCGCGGCGCGGGTGGCGAGCGGCCGCCTCGGGTCCAACCCCTCGGCCGGGGTGAGGCTGTCGACGTCGCAGACCACCCAGCTCCGGCGAGCCGGGGACGGCTCGCCGCCTGCGGGCGCACGTTGCTGAAGTCCGAACGTGCGCAGCCGCACCGTCCCGCCCGGCGCGGTCTCCTCGGCGACGTCCAGCAGCGCGTTCACCAGCACCTGCGTCGCCGAAGACACGTCGGCCAGTACGTCGGTCGGTCCCTTGCGCTGGCCCTCGGCGAAGACCACCCCGGCACAGCACCGTTGCGGGCGCGCCAGCGCGAGCGCGTGCCCGAGCGCAGCTTCGAGGGGGATCCGCCGCGGTGCGGTCCTGTGCGGGGTGGCGAGCTCGAGGAGCTCGGTCATGGCGGCGGTCGCGTGCCCGACTGCGTCTCCCATGTCGGCGAGGACCTCGTCGAGCTCGATCCCCTCCACGGGGCGGGCCCGCAGGAACGCGAGCCCCAGCGACACCACGGCGAGCGGGTTCTTGAGATCGTGGACCAGCCCCGCCGCGAGGCGGGCGAGCGTCTTCACCCGCAGCACCTCGGCGAACCGCTCGGCGCGGGCGTGGGCCGTGGTGCTCGAGCCGGGCGGTCCGTGCGGATCCACGAACGGCGAAGAGCCGGGCCCGATCGGAAGGTCGCTCGACACCAACTGCACCGCCCGC
>CAYMQR010000490.1:1790-4265 GCA_964392195.1 uncultured bacterium
CGGCGAAGAGCCGGGCCCGATCGGAAGGTCGCTCGACACCAACTGCACCGCCCGCTCCCGAAGTCTCGCGCTGGGGGACCTCGGATCCCCACTAACCCCGAATCGGGCGCATCTTAGGATCGACGCGGCGGCGGCCGCAAGGCGCACCGCCGCGGGGTGGTCGGTCGGCTGGGTCGAGAGGCAGCCTTCGAGTCGCGGGGTCCGGGGGGCCATCGGCGGGCACGGCTCGCCCTCCTTCGATCCCGGTAGAGGGGGAGGCTCGCGTGCGCCGCGGCCGCGCGACGAGGGCTCACGGCCCACCGGACGAGAGGGGAGCGCAGCCTGAGCCGCGCCCTTCGACGGGCCTCAGCCCCTAACGCCTAACGAGTTGCGGCGCGGAAACCGACCCACTACCTGCCGAGGTGGCGGCGGCTGCTCAGCCGATCTCGTCGAACGGGCGCACGCGGAACTTGAGGCCGAGGTCGTCGGCGATCCTCTTGCACGCCTCGACGTCGACTCCGTCGAGCGGCGCCACCACCGACACCTGGGCGTCGAGGCCGTGCGCCTTCACCGAGCGCAGGAAGCCGAGTAGCCCGGGATACGCCGCCTCGCCGTGCTTGGAGGGACAAACCCGCGCATACGTCGGGGCATCCTGGGCATTCAGGCTGACGCTCAGGGTGTCCACCAGGCCCACCAGCTCCGGGACGATGTCGCGCCCGTGCACCAGGTTGCCGAGTCCGTCGGTGTTGAGGCGCACCCGCTTGCCCATGGCGTGGACGCGGGCTGCGACCTCCTTCACCACGTCGAGACGCAACGTGGGCTCGCCGTAGCCGCAGAACACCACCTCGTCGATGCCGGTGGGATCTCCGATGGCGTCCACGATCCGCTCCACGCTCGGCTCGCCGCCGCGAAGCCGCAGGTCGTGTCCCTTGACGGTGAAGTCCTTGAACTTGCCGCAGAACACGCACGCGATGGTGCAGCGGTTGGTGACGTTGAGGTAGAGCGAGTTGCGGATGCGGTAGGCGATCTCGAACTGGGTGTCGAGGTCGAGGCCGAAGAAGCGCCGCGCGTTGTCGGTGGTGATGCGGGCCACGTCCGCGACCGTCAGACCGAAGAGCGTGGCGAGGGTCTCGGCGACGCGCACCACGTAGGCCGGCTCGTTGGGGCCCTTGCCCCGGTGCGGGACCGGCGCCAGGTACGGCGCGTCGGTCTCGATCATCAGCCGGTCGATCGGCAGGCTCTTCGCGGTGGCGCGCAGCTCGTCGGCGTTGCGGAACGTGAGGATGCCGGTGAACGAGACCAGCCAGCCGGCCTGGATGAGCGTGCGCGCGGTCGCGGCGTCGCCGGTGTAGCAGTGGACCACGCCTCGCACGCCTCGCGCGGCCGCCCTGGTCGCGATCGCGACCAGGTCGTCGAGCGAGTCGCGGGCGTGCACGACCACCGGCTTGCCGACCTCATGGGCCAGCTCGAGGTGGCGCTCGAACCACGCGATCTGCTGCTCGCGCGGCGAGAGCTTGTAGAAGTAGTCGAGACCGGTCTCGCCGATCGCCACCACCTCGGGCGCGCGCGCCAGCTCCGCGATGCGCGCGAAGCCCGCCTCGTCCAGGTCCTTGACGTCGTGGGGATGGCAGCCGACCGTCGCGTACACGTCGGCGTGCTCGCGCGCCAGGCGCACCGAGTTCTCCCACGATCCGAGCCCGGCCGCGACCGCGACGAACGCGCACACCCCCGCCTGACGCCCGCGCTCGAGGACCGCGGGAACGTCGTCCTTGAGCCCGTCGAGGTCGGGGTGGAAGTGCGAATCGACGAAGCGCGGCAGCGCGTCCCACTCACGGGCGGCGCGCGCGGCGGCGGTACTGGAGGGAGAGGCGGCGCCCGGTGAGGTCATCGCGAGGATTTCGAGGAGGCGGGCGACGGTGGGCCGCGCCCGCGAAGGGACGCGCAACATAACCGAACCGCGCTGGTGACTCCGCGGACACGCTGCGACGCGGATCGCGTGTTGCTCGCGGACACCGTGGAACGCGGTACGGATTCTCGGCCATGCGCACCCGTCCACCACGGGTGCACCGGAGCCGTCGTCGAACGAGCCGCCGCGGTGAGAGGGCACGGCGCCGTCCCTCAGCGGATGGTGCTGCCGGGCGCGGGCTCGCCGTCGACGCCGAGCGTCAGCACGCGCTCGCCGCCCTTGGGGCTGGCGAGGTCGGTGGCGGCGAGGACCATGCCCTCGCTCACGCCCCACTTCATCTTGCGTGGCGCGAGGTTCGCGACCACCACCACGCGCCGCCCCACCAGCGCCTCGGGCGCGTAGTGCTTGCGGATGCCGGCGAAGATGTTGCGGAGCCGTCCCTCGCCGAGGTCGATCTCGAGGCGCAGCAGCTTGTCGGCGCCCTCCACCAGCGACGCGTTCTTGACGAGGCCGACGCGCAGGTCGACCTTGGCGAAGTCGTCGATGGCGATCTCGGCGCCGACCGGCGGCGCGAGCGGCGCTGCGGCGGG
>CAYMQR010000491.1:0-4263 GCA_964392195.1 uncultured bacterium
CCCGGAGGGGGTTCGACTCGGGATCGCGGGAGCTCACGGAGGGCCTCGGCTTCGGGACGGTGGGGGCGGCGGCGCGCGCGACGTGGACCGCAGGCCCGACCCGCGAAGCCCCGCGCCGCGACCGTGCATCTTCGCCTACAATCGCGCCCCGCATGAACGACGCGCTCCCTCCCGAGCCGGACGCCCTTGGTGCGCCCGCCGCGACCTGCCCGAGCTGCCACGCTCCGGTGGCGGCGCCGGCGTCCCGCTGCTCGGCGTGCGGCGAGTGGCTGACCGACCCCGAGAAGCTCATCGAGCCGCGCGCCGGCGAGGTCCTCGGCGAGCGCTACCGCCTCGAGCGCCTGATCGGCGAGGGCGGCATGGCGCGGGTGTGGCGCGCCGTCGACCTCACGTCGCAGCGCGAGATCGCCCTCAAGCTGCTCCAGCCCGAGCTGGTGGGCGACCGCGTCGCCGAGCAGCGCTTCCTCAACGAGGGCAAGACCGCCCGCGAGATCCGCCACCCCAACGCGGTGGACGTGTTCGACCACGGGCTGTTCCCGAACGGCATGCCCTACATCGCGATGGAGCTGCTCGAGGGCAAGCTGCTCTCCGAGCTGGTGCGGCAGGTGGGCGCGCTGTCGGCCGAGCGCGTGGTGCGGCTGATGCTGCAGGTGGCGGGCGCGGTCGGCGAGGCGCACCGCCGCGGCCTGGTCCACCGCGACCTCAAGCCCGACAACATCATCGTCGTCGGTGCCTCCGACGACGCCCACGAGCGCGCCGTGCTCCTCGACTTCGGGATCGCGATCCACGCCGAGGGCCTCGAGGCCGGCGAGAGCAAGGACGGGCTCGGCACCGCCGAGTACGCGGCACCCGAGCAGTCGACCGGCGAGCCGCTCGGCACCCGCGCCGACGTCTACTCGCTGGGCGTGGTCATGTACCAGCTCCTGACCGGCGAGCTGCCCGGCTCGCGCGGCGGCGCCGACGCCACCGCGCCGCGCCGCACCACCCGCGTCATGCCGCCCGACGGTGGCGGCCGCTCCTCGCCCGCCCTGCGCGCGGCGCTGCAGAAGGTGGTGGTGCAGGCGCTCTCCGCCGATCCGCGCCAGCGTCACGGCGACGCGCGGGTGCTGCTGCGCGAGCTCGAGCGCGTGGCGATCCACCTGCCGCGCGAGCGCGACGCCGGCTTCTCCCTGGAACGGCTGGTACGCGCGTGGTGGTGGCTGCCGGCGCTGCTGATCGTGGTCGCCGCGCTCACGGCGGTGATCTGGTTCAACCCGGGATGAGCGCTCGCGGTCATCGCTCGCGCCGGCGCCAGCGACGCCGGCTGGGGCTCGTCGCGATGCTCGGCAGCTGGAGCGCGGCGGCCGCCATCGCGATCCTCGCGCAGGCCGAGCCGGCCTCGCTCGCGGCGACCGGCCCCGGCGACGCGCTCCCGGCGGGCGGCGACGGCGCGGTGCACGCGATCTACGCGATCGGCGACTTCGGCTGGGCGCGCCCCGAGCTGGCGCAGGTGGGCGCGGCGATCCGCGCGCGGGTCGCCGGCGCGCAGCGCGAGGCGCTGGTCCTCGAGCTCGGCGACAACGTCTACGAGAGCGGCCTGCCCGCCGACCCTGCGGCCGCGGCCGCGCGCCTCGGCGAGATCCTCGACACGCTCGACGCGCGCGCGCCGGCAGAGCGCGGCGGCGCGCCGCTGCCGCTGGTCGCGATCCCCGGCAACCACGACCACGACGCCGGCATGAGCCAGACCTGGGAGACCGATCCCCACGCGTTCGGCGCGATCGAGAACCAGATGCTGCCCGCGTTCGAGCGCCCGGCGCGGCCCGAGTGGCACTACGCGCCCGCCCACCTCGCCGCTCCCGGCACCGCCGAGTGTCCCGTCCCGCTCACGCTCGATCGCGAGGCGGTGCGCCGCATCCGCGCCGCGGCGGAGCCGGCGAGCGCTGGCGTAGCGCCGTGGGCGTGCCTCACGCGGCCACAGCGGATCGCGCTCTCGCCGCCGGGGCTCGCGTTGATCGCGGTGGACAGCCAGGTGCTGATCGGCCTCCACCACCACCGTGAGGAAGCCGCGGCCGAGCTCCAGTGGCGCGCCCTCGAGGGCGAGATCGCCGCGGCGCGCGCCGCCGGTGACGTGCCGGTGGTCGTGGCCCATCACCCGCTCGAGAGCTACGGCCGACACCGCCCGCTGCAGGTGGGGCGGTTCTTCTTCGGCACCGGCTTCCCCGACTACACGCGGCCGCTCGACTACCTCACCGCGGTGCCGGGGATCGCCCAGGTCACGGTGCTCGGCTGGTACGCGACCGGCTCGATCCAGGAGCAGGACGTGAACGGCCGCGGTTACGATGCCTATCGCCGCCGCATGACCGCGACGCTGGCGCGCAACGACGTGGCGCTCTTCCTCGCCGGACACGATCACTCGCTCTCGTTCATGGACCTCGGCGCGAGCACCGACCTGGCCGCGCTGGTGGGCGGACGCGACAAGCTCTTCCAGCTCGTGTCCGGCGCCACCGCGAACCTCGACCCGCTGAGCGACGGCGCGGCGCTGCTCTACCGGCGCTCGGCGCGCGGCTACGCGCGGCTCACGTTCACGCCCGCGAGCGGCGCCGGCGAGCCGGCGCGCATCGCGATCGAGATCGCGCCGCTCACGGGCGCGCCCTACGCGCGCTCGATCGCGGCGCGCTGAACACCGGCGGCACCGTGGCGGCGAGCGTGACGGGGCGGCCGATCCGGGGCTCGGCGCTCGGCCTCGCGATCGCGCTCGGGCTCACGGTCGCGTGCTCGCTCGCCGGCGCCCGCCACGCCGCCGCGGCCACGCCCGGCATCGCGCTCACGCCGGTCGTGACCGACCAGCCCGACGTCGCGGCGATCGCGAACGCCGGCGACGGCCGGCTGTTCCTGGTCCAGCAGCAGGGCAAGATCGTGATCTGGACCGGCAGCCAGGTCCTCGCGACGCCCTTCCTCGACATCCACACCAAGGTGAAGTACTCGGGCGAGCAGGGCCTCCTCGGCCTCGCCTTCCACCCCAACTACGCGGCGAACCGCTACTTCTACGTGAACTACACGCGCGCCGCCGACGGCGCGACGGTGATCGAGCGCTACCGCACCTCGTCCGGCAACGCCAACGTGGCGCCGGCGAGCTCGGCGAAGACGCTGCTGGTGATCCCGCAGCCGGCGTCCAACCACAACGGCGGCAACCTGGCGATCGGCGCCGACGGCCACCTCTACGTGGGCATGGGCGACGGCGGCGGCTCGGGCGATCCGAGCTGCAACGCGCAGAAGGACTCCACACTGCTCGGCAAGATGCTGCGCCTCGACGTGGGCCAGAACCTCGACCAGGCGCCGTTCTACGGCATCCCGGCGGACAACCCGTTCGTGGGCGCCGGCGATCCTCCCGACGAGGTGTGGGCCAAGGGCTTCCGCAACCCGTGGAAGTTCTCGTTCGATCGCCTCACCGGCGACCTGTGGATCGGTGACGTCGGCCAGAACCAGTACGAGGAGATCGACCTCGAGCCCGCCGGCGTGGCGGGCGGCCGCAACTACGGCTGGAAGGCGCACGAGGGGTTCGCGTGCTTCGGCAACCTCGACGGCTGCCCGGGCGGCACGCCCGCGTGCGGCAGCGCCGCCTACACGCCACCGCTCTTCGACTACGACCACGGCCAGGGCTGCTCCGTGACCGGCGGCTTCGTGTACCGCGGCAGCGCCATCCCCGCGCTGGTCGGCACGTACGTGTACGGCGACTTCTGCGGCGGGCCCATCTGGGGCGCGCGGCGCGGCACGGGTGGCGCCTACACGAGCGAGACGCTGGTGCCGAGCTCGGGGCTCAGCCTGGCGGCGTTCGGCGAGGACGCCGCCGGCGAGCTCTACGTCGCCGACCACCAGGACCCCGCGGGCACCGTCTACAAGATCGTCGCGGCGTGCTCGGGGGCCGACGGCGACGGTGACGGCAAGAAGGACGTCTGCGACAACTGCCCGGGCGAGCCGAACGCGAGCCAAGCCGACGGCGATCGAGACGGTGTCGGCGACGCCTGTGACAACTGTCCCGCGGTGCTGAACCCGGGCCAGGACGACAGCGACGGCGACGGCATCGGCAACGGCTGCGACACCTCCGACTGCGCGAGCGCGATCGGCGGCGCGCCACCGCTCGCGGGCGGGGCGTGGCCGTGGATCACCGCGGCCGCCGCCGTGGCCGCCCTCGCCCGCCGCCGCGCGCGGCGGTAGGTCGCAGGCGCCCCGCCCTCGGAGGGCCCGACTCCCGTCGGGCCGCCGGACCGATGCCGCGCTGCGGAC
>CAYMQR010000492.1:0-4230 GCA_964392195.1 uncultured bacterium
CCGATTCCGGTTCATCGGAGGGGCACGCGCCGCGTGCCCGGCGATACGGCACGCCCGGCCGCATCGCCCGACCGTCGATCCCTGTACCCGCCGCCCACTCGGGGTCGGAGGGCCCGCCTCCGGCGGGCCGGGGCGCCCGATCCCGGGAGGGCTGACGCCCTCCCCTACACACCGGCACGACCCGCTGAGGCGGCCGACGAAGCGGCCACCCTCCAGACCGATCGGTCGCGACCCTCCGCGCGATCGGCCCCGCATCTGGAGGCGCACGGCCGCGAGGGACCGCGGCCCTCCAGCCTCCTTCACCGCACCCGCGGCAGGCGGCCCACCTCGCCGGTGAGGTCGAAGAGGGCGAGGTACTTGGCGGCGCGCTCCTCGAGCGTGGGGGCGGCGATCGCGTCGCAGATCTCGTCGGCCTTGTGGTCGCGACAGATCTGCGGGCGGCTCTCGTAGATCGCGCACAGGTTGTCCGCGGTGAGATGCGGGCAGCGCACCCCCACAGCCTTGCCGAGCGCCGAGATGTCCGGCGCCACGCAACACGCTCCGCACTTCGAGCACTCGATCACCCCGCGCCTCCCCCGGCTCCGCGCTCGCCTTCGGCGTCCCGCAGCCTCTCCAGGATCAGGCCGAAGAACTCCGCGCCGGAGGCGGAGCGGTAGCGCCAGCCGAGCTGGACGGCGCAGCGCGCGCAGAGCGCCGCGGTCCAGGCGAAGCT
The DNA here is from genome assembly GCA_964392195.1 of uncultured bacterium. Lineage (GTDB taxonomy): Bacteria > JADJOY01 > JADJOY01 > JADJOY01 > JADJOY01 > JADJOY01. The sequence continues at coordinate 713 of CAYMQR010000492.1, forward strand.
CGGGAACCAGGTGAAGGCCAGCGTCTCTTCGCCGCTCAACCGGACTCCCGGCGCGGTGGCGAAGCAGCCGATCTCGAAGCGCATCCCTTCCGGGTTCGAGAACACGTGGACGTGGGCACCGGAGCGCTCGGTGCGCGAAGCAGTGGTGGTGATCGGCGCGCCGCAGGCGGCGCACACCAGCGCGCCAGGCTCGCCGGCCCGCTCGTCTCGCTCGATCAAGGGCACGATCGCGCCCGACCGCTCGGGGCGAGCGCCGCGGTCGAGGGCGTGGATCGCAACCTGGAACACGTTTCAGCGCCTTGCTCGGAAGGAAATCAACGTTAGCCTAGCCCGCCAACTTCCCGAAATTCTTGCGCCATCACGCGAGGAGGCCGATCCCATGACCTTCCAGATCCCCACTCCGCGCGATCCCGAGTACTGGGACCACGCGAAGCTGGTGGCCGAAGAGAAGCGGGTCTTCGAGATCTGCAACGGCTGCCGGCTGTGCTTCAACCTTTGCCCGTCGTTCCCCGCGCTCTTCAAGGCGGTCGACGCCCTCGACGTGTCGTCGGACGAGCCACACGGGGGCGAATCCGCCGCCCATGCGGCCCACGCCGATCACGGCGAGCACCACGTCGCCGAGGTGCGAGCGGACGTGAAGGGCCAAGTCGAGGCCCTCGAGAAGCTGCCGCAGAGCGTCCATCAGGAGGTCGTCGACCTCTGCTACCAGTGCAAGCTCTGCGACCCGATCTGCCCGTACACGCCGCCCCACGAGTTCGCCGTCGACTTCCCGCGCCTCATGTTGCGCCACAAGGCGATCGACGCGAAACAGAACGGGGTCAAGCTCTCCGATCGGCTGCTCGGCGATCCCGATCTGGTGGGCCGCGTCGGCACGCTCACGCCCGCGCTCGCCAACCTCGGCGCCAAGCTCAAGCCCGGCCGCATCGGCATGGAGATGGTGCTCGGCGTCCACCGCGATCGCCAGCTCCCCGAGTTCGCGTCGGAGACGTTCCTCTCGTGGTTCAAGAAGCGCCACCCCACGCGGCCGCGCCCGCAGGACGTGACCGGCCCCAAGGTGGTGCTCTTCTACACGTGCTCGGTGCAGTGGAACGTCCCCAAGGTGGGACACGCCGCGGTCGAGGTGCTCGAGAGGAATGGCTTCACGGTGTTCGCGCCCGAGCTCAAGTGCTGCGGCATGCCGGCGCTCGACGGCGGCGACGTGCCGCGCGCCACGAGCTGGGCGCAACACAACATCGAGGTGCTGCTGCCCTACGTCGAGGCCGGCTGCGACGTGGTCTCTCCCGGCCCGACGTGCTCGTTCATGATGAAGAAGGAGTGGCCGGACTACGTGGGCAGCGAGGCCGCCGAGAAGGTCGCCAAGCGCTCCTTCGACCTCATGGAGTACCTCTTCCTGCTGCGCAAGGACGGCAAGCTGAAGGAGGACTTCTCGGTCGACGTGGGCAGCATCGGCTACCACGTGCCGTGCCACCTCAAGGTGCAGAAGATCGGCTTCCGCAGCCGCGACGTGATGAAGCGCCTGCCGGGCGCCGAGATCACGCTGGTCGACAGGTGCTCGTGCATGGACGGCACCTGGGGCATGAAGACCGAGTACTACGAGCTCTCCAAGAAGGGCGCCGCGCCCTTGCTCGAGCAGCTCACCGAGAACAAACCCAAGACGCTCTCGTCCGACTGCTTGATCGCGAAGCTGCAGATCGAGGAAGGCACCGGCCAGGAGGTGCTGCACCCGATCGAGATCGTGTGGAAGGCGTACGGCGGGAAGGTCGACTGAGGAGCGCGCTGCGATGAACCGGATCAGCATGGACGAGATCCTCCCGCTCGACCGCTTCGCGACCGAGCGGCCCAAGCACCTGGCCGAGATCACCCGCATCAAGGCCGACCGGCGGCTGGCGCTCGGCCCGATCATGACGTTGATCTTCGAGAACCGCGCCACGGTGCGCTGGCAGATCCACGAGATGTGCCGGGTCGAGAACATCCGCGAGCTCGGCGCGGTGAAGCACGAGGTCGACACCTACAACTCGCTGGTCCCCGGCGAGCGCGAGATCTCCGCCACGCTCATGGTGGAGGTGGTCGACGCCGACGAGCGCGCGGTGTGGATGCGCAAGCTCTTCGGGCTCCACCAGCACCTGCGCCTCGAGATCGAGTCCGAGGAAGTGGTTCAGGGGCGCTTCGAGATGGGCCGCGAGGAGGAGACCGAGCGGCGCATCTCGGCGGTGCAGTTCGTGCGCTTCCAGCTCAGCGAGGCGCAGATGATGGCGATCCTCAACCTGACGCGCCCCGCCGCGTTCGTGGTCGACCACCCCGAATACCGCCACCGCGCGGAGCTCGTGGACAACGTCCGCGAGGCGCTCGTCGACGACCTCCTCGAAAGCGAATGAGCCGAGCCTGACGATGCCCCAGCCGCGCGAGAACACGCTCCTCCGGCGCTTCGTCGCGCTGGTCACGGGCTACCCGAGGGCCACCATCCTGGCGGTGCTCGCCGTCACCGCGCTGCTCGGCGCGGGGCTGCCGAAGGTCTACCTGTCGAACGAGCGCCGGCTGCTGCTGCCGGACAACGACCCGCTGATCGCGATCGACAACAAGATCCTCGACATCTACGGCGGCGGGAAATGGACGCTGATCGGCCTCGCCCCCAAGGAGGGCGACGTCTTCCAGCCGTGGCTGCTCGCGAAGATCCGCGACATCACGCGCGACCTCGGCGAGATCCCGCACGTCGACCGCGACAAGGTCATCAGCATCACCGCGCGCAAGGTGAAGGCCATCGAGGCCGGCGCCGAGGGCGAGCTCAAGGTGAGCCGCCTGGTCGACAAGATCCCGCAGACGCCCGAGGAGATCGAGGCGGTCCGCCGCCACGTCATGGGGCAGCGGCTGGTGGTGGGCTCGCTGGTCTCCGCGGACGCGAAGGTGGCGGCGATCATCGCCGACATCGACGACCTCGACCCGAGCCCCGAGCTCCGCAACCTGATCCTCGACAAGCGCATCCGCGAGGTGATCGCGCGCCACGCCGACCCGCGCATGGACGTGCACCTCTCCGGCCTGCCGATCTGGAACGCGCAGATGGACCGCTACACCGAGCGCGTGATGATGCTGCTCGGGCTCGCGGTGCTGGTGATCGGCGTCGTCCACTACGAGGCGTTCCGCACCTTCCAGGCGATGTTCCTGCCGCTCGTCACCGCGGTCATGAGCGTGGCCTGGGCGATCGGCCTGCTCGGCCACCTCGGCGTGCCGATGGACGGCTGGAACTCGCTCGCGCCGTTCCTGATCCTGGCGGTCGCCGCCGGCCACGCGGTGCAGATCCTCAAGCGCTACTACGAGGAGTTCCGGCGCCTCGGCGACAGCCGCGCGGCGGTGGTCGAGGCCACCACGCGAGTGGGTGGCGTGATGCTCACCGCGGGGCTCATCGCCTCGGCGGGCTTACTCACGCTGACGCTCTTCCCGATCCGCAGCGTGCAGGCGTTCGGGTTGGTGACGTCGTTCGGCATCCTGAGCGCGCTCACGATCGAGATGACCTTCATCCCCGC
>CAYMQR010000493.1:0-4214 GCA_964392195.1 uncultured bacterium
GATCGCGCGGCTCCACGAGCCCGGGAAGCCGCCGTTGATGCGGTCCTGGAGGTCGGGGTCGAGGGTGTCGAGGGACACGCTGATGTCGTGGGCACCGGCCGCGACGCAGCGCTCGAGCGCCTCGCGTGAGGCGAGCCCGGCGGTCTGCAGCCGCACGTGGATGCCGACGCGCGTGAACGCCTCGACGATCTCGGGCAGGTCCTTGCGCAGGAACGGCTCGCCGCCGATGAGCAGCACCACGCACACGCCGATCGCGGCGAGGTTCTCGGCGGCGGCGCGGATCTCGTCGAGGGTGAGCTCGGGCGCGTCGCCGTCGGCGTAGACGATGTTGCACTGCTCGCACGCGAGGTGGCAGCGCGCGGTGACGTAGAACTGCACGTAGGCCGGGCTGGTGCGGCGCGCCAGCGAACGCAGCAACCGCAGCTTCTGACGCGCGGTGAAGTAGGGGAGGGCGGCCACGGATCGCGCCTCGCGGGATCGACGACGGCTACGGGTTACGCGCGACCGCGAGCAGCGACGAGCCGATGGGCGGGCGCGAGAAGATCGCGAGCTCGGCCGCGCGCGCGAGGTCGAGGAGCTCGACGACGAGCCGCGACGGCTCGGCGAAGCCGCGCGAGACGATCACCTCGTCCGCGTCGGCCCGCTTCTCTAGCCGGTCGACCATCCACTTGCGCACGATCAGCGCCGGCACCAGCGCGAGCCCCCAGTAGCGGAGGTCCTGGACGCGATAGCCCGCCGCTTCCAGGGTCGCGGCGAGGGCGGCGCGATCGTAGCGGCGCAGGTGTCCCACGACGCGATCATAGCCGCTCGTGTAGCGCGGCAACGCCGGCACGTTGACCAGCAGGACGCCGCCGCGACGAAGCTCCCGGCGAGCCGCGGCGGCGAGCGCGACCGGATCCTCGAGGTGCTCGAGGACGTCGTAGAGGATCGCGGCGTCGTAGCCGCCCGTAGCGGTGCTCGCTCGGGCCGCGGCGAGCAGGTCCCGGACCGCGTGCGTGCCACGGCCCAGCGCGGCGCCGTCGATCGCCGCGCGGTCGAGATCGATGCCGTCGACGGTCCAGCTCGTGGCGGCCTCGAGCTGCGCGTCGAGGACGCCGCGCCCGCAGCCCACGTCGAGCACCCGCCACGGCGCGGTGAGCGGGAAGCCGAGGTCGCGGAGCTGGGCCAGCGCCGAGGCGAGCCGCCAGCGCATCCAGAAGTGATCCGGATCGGCGAGGACGTGCCACTCGGCGGCGCAGTGCGCGGCCGGTGCGGAGGGGTTCGTGGGCGACACGGACGTGAGCGGGGACGAGCGGCGCGCGCGGCGGGGGACCGGCCAGCTGCGTGCTATCGTGCGCCGCCCGGAGGGAAGCGGCAATGGTGGAGCGGCCTCACATCGGTTGGTGGATCTCGATCTTCCTCGGCATGGGTCTCACGACCGCGCTCGCCGTGAGCGACGGGGTCTACGGCTGGTGGGCCGCTCACGTCACCACGCTGCTCCCGCAGGGCTTGATCCAGGTGATCGCGGTGGCCGCGTGGGCGGCGCACGTGGGCGAGGGGATCGCCGCCTACCGCCTCGCGAGCCGGCTGGGCGCCGGCACCGACGTGATGGGCTGGGCGCTGCAGACCACGCTGCTCGGCTTTCCCTCGCTCAAGCTGCTCAAGGAGCGCGCGGCGTCCTGAGCACGTTCGTTCCCGTCGCGTTCGGACGGATCTCCCGTGGTCTGGATGGCGCCTCTCCGGCGCGCCGCGTTCCGGGCGACGCTGCACCTTGCTGCGCCCCGGCCCGACGGAGTCGGGCCTTCCGAGCCGAGGTGTTCCGGTTCGGATGGATGGCCTCCGGGCCGTCCGCGGCGATCAGCGCCGTGCGCGCCGCTTGCGCTCGGCCGCGGCCGGTGCGCTCGGCCTCGTGGCCTCGGACTCGCGCGTACCCGCGCGCCGCCTTGCCGGACGCCGCGCCCGCGCACCCTCGATCGAGACCACCTGCGGCGACGGAGCGGGATTCGCCGCGACGAGCGCGAGCAGCTCGGCGAGCCCGTTCTCGATCCCTTGCGCGAAGCGCGCCAGGTCCGGGACCGCGTCCCAGTCGCCGCTCAGCCCGAAGTTGATCTGGCCGTTGTACGAGAGCACCGCCACGCCGAGCGTCGTGGTGCCGACCAGCGGCACGTACGGGAATGCCTCGAGCATCTGGCCGCCACGCAGGTAGAGCGGGAACTGCGGGCCCGGCACGTTGGTCACCACCAGGTTCATCACCCACTGGCGCTCGATCGCGCGCGCCGCGAGGGCCATGATCGTGGGCGGCGCGTAGTCGCTGAGCTGGATCAGCGCGTCGGCTCCCACCGCCTCGCCCGACTGCTTCACGTGCGCCATGCCGTCGTGGATGGCCTGGAGGCGCTTGGCGAGGTCGCTCTCTCCGACCGGCAGCGGCGCGAACATCACCGCGACGCGGTTGCCGTAGGTCATGCGCTCGGATTCGTCGCGCACCGAGACCGGCACCGCGGCGCGCATCACCAGCCCGTCCACCTCCTCGCCGCGCCCGTTCAGGATGTGGCGCAAGCCGGCGGCGACCAGGGCGAGCACGACGTCGTTCACCGTGCTGCCGAAGCGGTTCTTGATGACCTTGAGGTCGTCGAGCCGGGTGCGCACCACCTGGAAGCGGCGGTGCGGGCCGATCGCCTGGTTGAGCGAGGTGCGCGGCGCGATCTCGAGCGCCGCACCGCCGAAGCTCGCGAGGCCCTTCGCCACCGCGGCGGCGTGCTCGACCACCTTGCGCGGCGTGCGGGTGGCGGCGCGCACGGTGCGCGCGATCTCGGCCGGCTTCACCATGCGCTCGAGGAGCGTCGCGCGCAGCAGCTCGCCCTTGGACGGCGCGGGTGCGGGTGTCCAGCGCTCCCCCTCGAGCGGTGCCGCGTCCTTGTCGAGGTCGAGGAGCACGGTCGCGAGGTCGACCCCCGATACACCGTCGATCAAGCAGTGGTGGGTCTTCTGGATGATCGCCTTGCGGGCGCCGGGCAGGTCCACCATCCACAGCTCCCAGAGCGGCCGCTTGCGGTCGAGCGGGGTGCTCATGAGGCGGCCCATGAGCGTGAGCAGCTCGCTCTCGCCGCCGGGGCGCGGCAGCCCGGTGTGGCGGACGTGGAAGCGCACGTCGAAGTGCGGATCGTCCACCCACACGGGGCGCCCTTGGCCGTACGGCACCCACATCAGCTTCTTGCGGAACCGGGGTACCAGGTTCAGCCGCTGGTCGATGTGGGCGTTGAGCTCCTCGGCCGAGAGCCCGGGATCCTCGAGGATCGCCACCGATCCCACGTGCATGTGGGAGACCGGAGACTCGAAGTAGAGGAACGAGGTGTCCTGGGGGCTCAGGCGCTCGAAGGTCGGCATGGCGGTCCTCGGTGGGCGGTGCGGATCACGAACCCCGCATTGAACCGCGCCGCGCGGCGGGGCGCAATCGAGGCGCCCCGCGAGCTTCGCGGCGCTGCGGGCACCTCGCGAGCGTTGCCACTCGGGCGGCGTCGCAACTAGCTTCCCGTCTCCGCCGGACGGGGGGCTCTGAGGCGGCGCCGCTGGGCTGCCGTCACCGGTGACGAGGAGACCAAGACATGGACAAGAACACGATCACCGTCGTCTCGGGGCTGCCGCGCTCCGGCACCTCGATGATGATGAAGATGCTGGAGGCGGGCGGGCTGGAGGTGATCGTCGACACCCAGCGCGAGGCCGACGACGACAACCCCAAGGGTTACTACGAGGACCAGCGCTTCAAGACGCTCCACAAGGACAACTCGTGGATCAAGGAGGCGCTCGGGAAGTCGGTCAAGGTGATCTACAACTTCCTGGTCAACCTGCCGCCCGAGTACCGCTACAACGTGGTGTTCCTGCGCCGCGAGATCGCCGAGGTGCTGGCCTCGCAGAAGAAGATGCTGGAGCGGCGCGGCACGGTCGACAACATCCCCGACGACAAGATGGCGGCCTTCTTCCGCAAGGACCTCGAGCGCGTCGAGGCGTGGCTCGCCAAGCAGCCCAACATCGACGTCCTCTACCTCGGCTACCACGACGTGGTGAAGGATCCGATGGCGAACGCCGAGCGCATCAACGGCTTCCTGGGCGGCGGCCTCGACGTGCAGAAGATGGCCGAGATCGCGGATCCGAAGCTGTACCGGAATCGCACGGGCTGACTTCGCGGGGGGCTGTTCCAGCCCCCCGCCCGCCGGGAGTGAATCCCGGCGGGTCCCACC
>CAYMQR010000494.1:0-4213 GCA_964392195.1 uncultured bacterium
CGAGCGAGATCCGCTCGCACGCCCGCGCGTGAACGACGGCTCGCGCTTGGTCGCGGGCGACGTGGCGATGCTGCACCACCTCGCGCATCGGCTGAATCCTTTCTCGGCGCCTTGCCTCTCATGTGGCAGGGAGGCGGAGCGGGTCAGCCGGGCACGACCCGCGGCGCCCGACCCGCGGGGAGAGGGTCGCCACCATGAAGATCGTCCCGAGGAACCAAAGCACCGTCGACCGCGTGCTGGGCGTGGTGCTGGGCGTGGGGCTCGTGAGCCTGGTGTTCGCGGGTCCGCGCACGCCGCTCGGCTGGCTCGGCGCGATCTTCGTCGTCACCGGCGCGATCGGAAGCTGGCCGCTCTACCGCGTGTTCGGGTTCTCGACGTGCCCGATGTCGAGCTGAGCCCGGACGAGCTCGCCCCCCGCGAGCCGAGCGGCGCGGAGTCGAGCGACGCCGCCTTCGGCGTGGTCGTGGCGCGGCACCCGCCGCGCTCCGCTCAGTCGAGGCCGAGCGGAGCGACGCGTAGTCGGACCGACGGGATCACCGTATTCAGCTCGAGCGCGCCGTTCGCGAAGGTGTCCTGGATGGCGGGTACGGTCGGTCGTAGCCAGCCGAGGATGGCCTCGGCGGCGACCCGGTGCGCGATCTCGTTGGGGTGGGGATCACGCCCCGGGATCGCCTGGAGCCGCTCGTGCGACATGTCGCGGAAGGTGTCGAGGAGATCGATGGACTCGATCCCCAGCGCCTCGAACGTATCGGTGAGCCGGGCGTGGACCTCGAGGAACGGATAGAGGCCGTCGAGGCGGAAGCCCAGGTGCGGCCAGATCGCCACGCGGACGTCGAGACCGAGCTCGCCGGCGCGCTGTCGCAGCCGCGCGAGTTCAGCCGTGTGGCGCTTCCACGCCGAGCCCTCGGGGTCGAAGATCCCGCGGAAGTACGCGACCTGCGCGTCGACCAGCTTGCGGGTCCAGTACCGCTTCAGCACCGCCTGGCCGAGCCGTGAGTGCTCGCGCAGGAAGCGCTCCCAGCGTGGCGGCGACTCGAGCCGCAGCGCGACCTCGGTGATGCCCGGCGGCTGGATGCGTCCCGGGTCCGGATCGTTGAGGAAGTAACCGACGATCACCAGGTCGGGCTCGAGCGCGGGGAGCCTCTCGAGGAGCCGGAGCTGATCCGCCGTGCACGAGCCGGCGATGCCGAAGTTGTAGACCTCGAATGCGCCACCCGCGCGCGCGAGGAGCCACTCCATGTGGCGCGGGTAGGTGGCGTCGGCCTCGACGTTGGTGCCCCACGTGAACGAGTCGCCGAGCACGAACACGCGGAAGACGCCGTCGGGCTTGGCCGGGATCTCGCCGACGTGGCGGACACGATCCTCGGGCGGCGGCGAGACGAGGTACTTGGGACGGTCGTGGTTCGCTCGCGCGCGCGGATGCACGATGCGGAGGAACCCCTCGCCGAGCGCGAGCGCGGTGGTCGCGCAGAAGCACACGACGAGCGCGACGAGCGCGGCGCGGCGAGCCGGGGCACGCATCGTGAGACGAGGGTAGCGAAGTCGGGCAAATTTGTCTGGAAGAATGGGCCGCCATCGATCCGGGCCGGCGAAGAGCGCCGCGACCGGCACCGACGGGGCTCCACGTCGCGGCGCGCGCCGCTCACGCCGCGTGGAAGGATGCGGCGATCTCGCGCGCGGCTCGTTCGCCCGAGCGCACCGCGCCGTCCATGTAGCCGATCCACACGTCGCTGGTCTCGCTGCCGGCCCAGTGGATGCGCCCGGTGGAGCGGCGGATCGCGGGCCCGGCGCGGGTGAGCAGCCCGGGCGCGAGGGGCGTCACGCAGCCGGTGCTCCACGGGTCGGTGGCCCAGTCCTTCTCGACGTAGCCGATCGGCTCGCGGGCATCGGCGCCGAAGTAGCGCGCCAGCTCGGCGGCGACGCGCGCCGGACGGGTGGCGCGATCGGCGAACACGGGCGCCTCGTTGATCGCGAGGAAGCAGCTCAGCACGCCGAGGGAGGCGTCCTCGGGAGAGTTGTCGAACACCAGCTGGATCGGGCTGCGGTCGCTCTGCATGGCGCCGTTCAGCCCGCGCTCGCGCCAGAACGGCCGGCGGTACACGGCGGCGAGCTTCACGAACGGCACTCGCGGCAGCCGCGCCCAGCCCGAGAGCAGCGCGCCCTTGTCGTCGGGCAGCCCGGGCTCGAAGCGGATCCGCAGCGCGTCCGCCGGCATCATCGCGACCACCACGCGATCGGCGTCGATGTGGCCGTCTCGCAGGTGGACGCGGACGCGCTGTCCCGGGAGATCGGTGACGCGCAGCACCGGGCTCGCGAGGCGCACCCGCTCGCGGAGCGCCTCGGCACAGCGGATCGAGACGAGCTGCGAGCCTCCCTCGAAGCGCAGGTCCTGCGCGCCGCCGTCGTTCAGGATCATCGGCAGGAGCCCGCCCGCCGATCGCAGCAGATCGAGCCACCACAGGAGCGAGACGTGCTCGGGGTAGCCCGAGATCGTGGCGCGCGTGATGAGCTTGAACACCGCGTGGGTGAAGCTCGACGCGCCCTCGGCGGTGAGCCACTCGGCGAGCGTGGTGCGGTCGAGGCGCTCCGCGTCCGCTGCCTCCCACGGATTGCCGAGCGGCAGGCGCCGTGCCGCGCGGTCGAGCTTCCAGGCGGCGGTGAGGAAGTCGAGCGCCTCGCGAGCGGAGAGGTCGGGCAGGAAGCCGCGCGAGACGTGCCCCTCGATGTCGTAGGTGGTGTCGCCGTCGTAGAACGACGGGTAGGTGGCGACGCCGAGCTCGCGGGCGAGCGCGGCGATCCTCTCCTGGCCGGGGCCGATCCACTCGCCGCCGCACTCGACGACGTGGCCGTGGCCGATGTCGAGGTTGAGCGTGCGGCCGCCGACGCGGTCACGGGCCTCGAGGACGATCACGTCGGCGCCTCTGCGCACCAGCTCGCGCGCCGCGGTGAGGCCGGCCAGGCCCGCGCCGATCACGGCCACGCGGGTGCCGGGCGGCAGCGCCGGCATCGGCGCGGGCGCGTCCGCATCCGCGGCGGGCCACGCGCGGTCACCGCCGACCAGCGGCAGCGCGCTGCCCACAGCGGCGGCGAGACCCCGGAGCCACGCGCGCCGCGAGAGCGCGTGAGCGGCGGGCCGCGCAAGTCGGAGCCGGTTCATGGGCTCACCTCGCCGGCGTCGCAGTCGAGGCGGGAGAGGAACGTCGCCGCGTGGACGCGATCGTCGGCGCCGAGCGTCACCGCGATCGCGCGCATCCGCGGGTCGACGTCGGCGCGCTCGGGCTCGCTCATCTCGGTGAGCCGGCGCACAAGGTAGCCCTGGTGCTGACCGCAGAGCCGCGGCGCGCCGAGCGCGGGGTTCCCCTCGCCGCGCGGGCCGTGGCACGCGGCGCAGCGCGTGGTGACGAGGGTGGATCCCGCCGCCACCGCGAGCTCGTCGGCGGCGCCGTGCCCGCCGACGCCGATCGGCACCCGCGAGGGCCGCGGCAGGCTCGCCACGTAGTTGGCGACGGCGTGGACCTCGTCGTCCGAGAGCGCCCGGGCGAAGGGCCACATCGCCGGGACGTCGCGGGTGCCGTCGCGCAGCGCGCGGAGGCGCTTCTCGATGATCGCGGCGTGCTGGCCGGCGAGCCGGGGGATCGCGCCGTCGGGGCGGCCGCCGCCGTCGGCGAGGTGGCACGAGGCGCACGACGCGAATGCCGCTCGGCCGGCGGCCCAGCGTGGATCGGCCGCTCGCGACTCGAGCACCCACGGGTCGGCGGGTGGCGGTGGCGCCGCCGCCGGCGTGGGGTCGGGACGGTCGCACGCGGCGGCCACCAGCAGCAGCGCTGCGAGCGCGGTCCACGCGCTAGGATGCGGCGGCGATCGTCTCGTCACGGCGCACGATCCTAGCAACGATCGGCACCCCGAGCGCGATCCCGCGGGGAGGCGTGTGAGCCACTACGACGTGATCGTGATCGGCGCCGGCGTGGGCGGCGGCGCCGCGGCGGCGTTCCTGACCCAGGCCGGGAAGCGAACGCTGGTGGTCGAGGCCACCGAGATGCCGCGCCACAGCCACGTCTGCTCCGGGATCTTCACCAGCACGTTCGGGCTGCTCGACAAGACGCCCGCCGACTATCCGCACGAGATCCTCGAGATGGATCCCGCGAAGATCCGCATGGTGTTCGGCGGGCGGCGCTTCGGGGCGTTCCCCGAGCGCTGGGTGAAGCCGTTCTTC
>CAYMQR010000495.1:0-4212 GCA_964392195.1 uncultured bacterium
GCTCAGTACCCCTGGCAGAACGGGCCGACCTGGTCGGTCCCGCCGAGGATCGTGGTGCACACGAACCCGGGCGTGCCGTAGGCGAACCACGGGCGACCGTCGCTCGACACCGCGCAGCGGTGCTTGCCGGCGGCGCCGCCCTTCTCGACCAGGCAGCTCTCGCCGCGGCTCACGACCACCGTCGCGGGGTCGGCGCCCGCCTGCGCGGCGCACAGGCTCGCGACCTCCGGCTCGGTCCAGCCCTGCGCCACCGGGAAGTCCGCGCAGTTGTCGGCCACGAAGCTCGACCGATAGCGGCACGTGAGCACGTCGTCGTCGTTCGGCACCGGATCGCACGCGCCCGCCGGGCAGGTCGCGGGGTCCGCCACGCACGAGCCGTCCGGGCACACGAAGTCCGCGTCGGCCGGGCATCCGGTGCGCACCGGCTCCAGCGTGATGTCGAGCGGCTTCACGGTCTGGCGGTGCGCTGCTCCGTCGAACGGGAACACCAAGGGTGCCGCGTCCTTGCCGTAGTAGTAGTCGCCGTCGACGGGCAGCGGCGGGAACTTGGGCTCGAGCTGGAGGTGGACGTACAGGTGGTATGCGCCCGTCAGCAGCGCCTCCCGGTAATACGTGCAGCCGGGGATCTCGATGGTCAGCGGCCGGCCGGCGTCGATGTCCGGCGCGAGGACCTGGTTGGTGTCGGTGCCGCCGTCGGGTGGGCGCGCGGGCGGGAACTCCCAGTCGGCGTCGGTGTACAGGAACGCGAGGAGCTGGCTCGCGGTGTGCGGCAGCTTCTCCGGCACGTGGATGGTGAGCGCGAGCTTGTCGCTCTGCGGGCACACGTCCACGTCGCACTCGGTGGCGACCTGTGGCCCCGAGGACGAGCCCAGCGACGAGCACGGCCCGCACCCGCACTGCGCCGGCGGCTTGGCGTCGGAGGTACGGACGCAGCGCACGTCGCCGTAGCTGCACACGTGGTTGAAGCCGACCGCGCCGGTGTCGAAGGTGACGTAGGCGACCCAGCGCTCGGGATCGTCGACCGCCGGGTCGCTCGCCCACGTCTCGAGCGGATGTCCGTGCACCGCGGGATCGGGCTTGTCGCAGGTGCCGCCGAGCTCGGGCAGCCAGTAGCAGCCGTTGGCGCCCGGTCCCGCGTACTCGTCGCCGCCGAGGCACGCGGGGTTCAGGCCGTCGCCGGTCTTGCTCCCCACCGTGACCCCGCAGCTCCCACCGAGCTGGGTGCTGGCGTGGCCGGCGACCAGCGTGCGCAGCTCGTCGATGGTGGGGACGCGCCAGTCGTCGAAGCCGCCCAGCACCAGCTCGTCGCAATAGCTGCGTGCCTCCTCGGGCCGGAGGCCGACGTCGGTCGAGGTGTAGGCGTCCTTCTGCGGGTCCTGCCAGCACAGGCCGGTCTTGGGGTCGCACCACACCGGCGGACGGCACTCGCCGTGGTCGTCGCACAGCCCGTCGGGGCAGCCGGTTCCCGGCGCGGCGGCGGTGAAGTGGCACGCGTCGTTCTCGTCGCAGCTCCCGACCTGGCACGGGTCGGCGCTGACGCACGCGTCCTGGCACACGCGAGGCGCGGGATCGCCCTGCTGCGGTTCCGGATCGCGATGGCAGCCGCCGAGCGCGAGCAACACCGCCACGCCGCAGGCGATCGCCACCACGCGCGATGTCTTCGTCGATCTCGTCGTCACGGATCCGCCCATCGGAACGATCGTGTTCCGCTGCCGGCACTCTATGCAACGACCACCCGAAAGCGAAGACGCACACCGACGAAGGGCGCTATCCGCCGAGCGCGCCCGCCGGGCGCGCCGCTTCCGCGCGCTCCCACATCTCGAGGTACGCCTCGGCGGAGCGGAAGAAGGTGTCGATGGTGCCGTCGCCGCGCGCGGCGCTCACCTGGCGGAGGGCCTCGATCCATTCGGGGAAGAGCCCGTAGTGGGCCATGCCCTCGGTGTCGAAGTCGAAGCTGCGCTCGCCGGTCCTGGGGCGCGTGAAGGTCACCGTGCCGTCGAAGGACGTGAACGGATATTCGATCCGGGCCGCGGGCTCGCGGTCGGAGAGGCTCGCGATGCCCTGGACGTCGGTGCCGATGCCCACGCCGACCACGAACGGGTGGCGCGCCATCTCGGCCTGGTAGAGGGCCACGACCTCGGCGGCGGACGCGGGCGGGCGGCCGATCGGGTTCATGAGGCCGCCGAGCGCGAAGATCCGCTGCCGCGTCGCCTCGTTGTTGTCGATCCAGTCGTGGGCCGAGATGATCCCCGCGTAGCCGCGCGCCTCGGCCAGGTCGAGCATCGCGCCGAGGGTGGCCTGGCTCACGTGATCGATCTCGACGATCATGCCGAGGTCCATCAGGCGCTCGAGCAGGTGGCGGCCGACGTCGGTCAGGCCGCGCGGGTTGCAGCCGCCGGCCTCGCCCTGGAAGTCGGCGTAGTCGTCGAGGGGTGCGAGCTTGGTGCGGATGCTCGCCGTGAGCGCGCGCTCGATCGGCGCGCCGATCACGGGGATGCCGAGCAGCACCTGGCGCACGAAGTCGAGGTCCTCGTCGACGAACGCCTCCATGCTGTGCATCTGGGTGCCGCGGGCTCCCGCCGGACACTCGGCCATCTGCTGGAAGTGGCCGCCGATCGGGCCGCGCTCGAACGGGTCGAACAGCGACCACACGCTGTCGAGCGGGCTGGTCGAGATCTTGCTCGTCAGGTTCATCCACGCGCCGAACGAGCCGCCGCCCGGCAGGGTCCCGCCGAAGGCGTTGTCGAAGCGGTGGATCGGGAACACCGAGCGCACGCCGCGGTCGTAGAGCGCCTTCAGCTGGGCGTCGACGTATTCGGGTGTGCAGCCGGCGTTGCTCTCGCGGCAATCGAAGAGCTCGCTGTATTCGGTGCCGAGCACCACCGCGAGCTTCCCCTGCGCGATGACCTGGCGCGCCTCGGCCGGCGAGCGCACGATGCGGAACCAGCCCAGGCCCGCGCCACCCGCCTGGGCGTCGACGTAGTCCTGGAGCGCGTAGACGTGGTCGATCTGGCGCCCGACCTCGTCGTGGGCGCTGCAGTCGCCGCCGCTCCTCGCGGGGTGGAAGCCCTTCATGATCTGGCAGTAGCTGCGGTTGCCGGTGGCGTGGGTGACCACCAGCTTGAGACCGGCCAGGTGCGCGCGCTCGATCCAGCGCCAGTACGCCACCACGTGGGTGGCGGTGCCGCGGTTGGGCCAGTACGGGAACGACGGATAGCCCGCGGTGGCGTGCTGGCCGCCCGCGACCTGCGACTCGAGGAAGTCGAGCGCGCCGCCCGCGCCGTGGAGGTACCCGCAGTCGCCGAGCGCGTGCTCGATGCCGAAGCGGTGGAACCCGCTGCCCGCCATCACCACGCCGCCCATCACCGCCGGGAACGCGAGGTGCGCGTGGAGGTCGGCGAAGCCGAGCACGGGGCTCGCGGGATCGCCGGGCGCGTCGCTGGCGGTCGACACGACGGCGTCGAGCGCCGCCTCGGGGAACGGGCGGCAGTCGGCGTCGTCGCGCAGCACCACGCTCAACGTGGAGCCGCCGAGCGTGGCGTTCTCGATCGTGCGGCCGGCGAGCGTCCACTCCGCCGAGTCGTCGGGCGCGAGGAGGCGCTTCGGCTCTCCTCCCGCCGCGCCGAGGAAGCCGCCGCCCTGGTCGTAGAGGAGGAACCTGCCGAGGCCCGACGGCTTGACGAAGAAGCGATCGGCGCCGTCCGCGGTGGCATCGAGCCCGTAGCGGCCGTCGGTGCGGACCGTGAGCCACCCGCCGCCCCGGTCCGCCTGGATCGACACGCAGCGCTGCGCGACCTGCACCGCCGGCGCCGCGCCGTGGCCGCCGGAGCCGCACGAGATCGTCGCGCACATCAGGCCGAAGGCCACCGCACGCCGGCGCGGCTTCGTCGCTCTCCGCCAACGATTCACGGGCGTCATCTTCTCATCGCGGGCGACCAACCTCCGAGCGGAGGGGAAGCGCTCGGGTGCGACCGCGAGCGGATCCCGGGCTCTCGCCCTCGATCGCGGCACTGGCGCGACTCACCTGCCGCATCGACTACAGTCGGTGGTGGGATGCGTCCGAGGTATCGCCACGACACCGAGCAGCGACAGAGGAGAAGCACATGACGACGGGCCAGAACCCTGACGCCCAGGCTGCCGCAAAGGGCCCGCCGGCGTGGTTGAAGCGGCTGCTGCCCCTCGTGTTCGTCATCGGCGCGCTCGCCGTCTGGT
>CAYMQR010000496.1:0-4210 GCA_964392195.1 uncultured bacterium
CGCTCGCGGCGTTGACGCGGCCGCCCGCGATCGCCGCGTACGAGCCACTCGCGACGTTCTCGGCGCCACCGTTCACGGTCGAGTACGAACCGTTCGTCTCGTTCTGGTAACCGACCACCAGCCCGCCGTAGCTGGTGTGGTTGTTCTTCGCGCCGACGACCAAGTTGTGGGAGCCGGTGCGGCGATCGGCGCCGCCGCCACGGGTCTCGTTGTAGCCGAGGGTGAGGTTGCCGAGCCCGTTGACCGTGGTGGTGTTACCGGAGCCGTTGTTGATCTCGATGTTGCAGCCCTTGAAGATGATGGTATTCGCCTTCCCGCCCGGATCGCCGGGCATGATCATCTGGCACGTGGCGGACGCCGCGGGCGGCGCGGCGACGACGAAGCCCACTGAAATCAGGCTGATTGCGGCGATCCGACCGAGGATCCTCATCGCGCCCTCCCGAGGGGCGCGGAATCCGACGACGTGGAGCCGAAGCCGGCCGACCCCCTGACCCGAAACCGCAGCAAGAAGGGGGCCCGACGACCGCACCGGCGCAACGCGCTCGGCACCCTTCGGCGGGACCGCCTCCCGGCGGTCCGCCGGCTCTCCAGCGCGCCGGAGGCGCGCCCTCCATACCGGCCGACCGCGATCGAAGCGAAGCACGCCGCACGCGTCCGCGTGGATTTGCCGTGCCCCGGCGCGCGCCGTACCTTAGCTTCGCTCGAATCGCATCACGCGCCCCCCGCTCTTCGAGGGGACCCCGTCCGGCCGCGCCGGATCCGGCGCGCGATGTGCCAGCGGTGCCGTGCTCGGCGCGCGCTGGTATCCCCGCAGCCACGTCTCGGAAGCACGGAAAAGGAAGGCGCCATGGGCCGGAGTCTCTTCGACAAAGTCTGGGACCTGCACACGGTCCGCGAGCTCGACAGCGGACAGACGCAGCTCTTCATCGGCCTGCACCTGATCCACGAGGTGACCAGCCCGCAGGCGTTCCAGATGCTTAGGGAGGCCGGGCTGAAGGTGCTCTACCCGAGCCGCACCTTCGCGACGGTCGACCACATCGTCCCCACCGACGACCTCACGCGCCCGCTCGCCGACGACCTCGCCGAGACCATGCTCGAGGCGCTCGACGAGAACTGCCGCGAGTTCCGGATCCCGTTCTTCGGCGTGGGCACCGCGAACCAGGGGATCGTGCACGTGATCGGCCCCGAGCTCGGCCTCACCCAGCCGGGCATGACGATCGCCTGCGGCGACAGCCACACGTCGACCCACGGGGCGTTCGGCGCGATCGCGTTCGGCATCGGCACCAGCCAGGTGCGCGACGTGCTCGCCACCCAGACCATGGCGCTCGGGCGCCCCAGGGTCCGGCGCGTGCGCGTCACCGGCAAGCTCGGCGGCGGCGTCTACGCGAAGGACGTCACGCTCCACGTCATCCGCCGCCTGGGCGTGAACGGCGGCGTGGGCTTCGCGTACGAATACGCCGGCGACGTGATCCGGAACATGTCGATGGAGGAGCGCCTCACGGTCTGCAACATGGCGATCGAGGGCGGCGCGCGGGTCGGCTACATCAACCCCGACGAGACCACGTTCGCGTACCTGAAGGGACGCGCCCACAGCCCGCAGGGTGAGGCGTGGGACAAGGCGGTGGCGTGGTGGAAGTCGATCGCCAGCGACGCCGACGCGCGCTTCGACGACGACGTCGAGCTCCCCGGCGCCGAGATCGCGCCCACCGTCACCTGGGGCATCAACCCGGGCCAGGCGCTGGGCGTGAACGAGAAGCTGCCGCGCCCCGAAGAGCTGCCCGACGAGGAGCGCGCCACGGCGCGCGAGGCGTTCGAGTTCATGGACCTGACGCCGGGCGCGCCGATCGCCGGCACGCCGATCGACGTCGCGTTCATCGGCAGCTGCACCAATAGCCGCATCTCGGACCTGCGCGAGGCCGCCAAGGTGGTGAAGGGCCGGAGCGTGAAGTCGGGTGTGCGGGCGCTGGTGGTACCGGGCTCGCGGGCGGTCAAGAACGCCGCCGAGGCGGAAGGGCTCCACGAGATCTTCCGCGCCGCCGGCTTCGACTGGCGTGAGCCGGGCTGCTCGATGTGCCTCGCCATGAACCCCGACAAGCTGCGCGGGCGCGAGCTCTGCGCGTCGTCGTCGAACCGCAACTTCAAGGGCCGCCAGGGCAGCCCGACCGGGCGCACCCTGCTCATGAGCCCGGCGATGGTCGCGGCGGCGGCGGTCTCGGGGAAGGTCACCGACGTGCGGGAGATGCTGTGATGAGCGACGTCAAGGACTCCGTGCTGGAGAAGATCGAGCGCAAGAGCGGCCGCGCGGTGCCGGTGGACGGCGACGACATCGACACCGACCGCATCATCCCCGCGCGCTACATGAAGGGGATCACCTTCGAGGGGCTGGAGAAGCACGTCTTCGAGGACGTGCGCACCGATCCGGACGGCAAGCCGCTCGGCCACCCCTTCGACGACCCGCGCTACCAGGGCGCCAAGGTGCTGATCGTGGACCGGAACTTCGGCTGCGGCAGCTCGCGCGAGCACGCGCCGCAGTGCATCCAGCGCTGGGGGATCGAGGCGCTGGTGGGCGAGTCGTTCGCCGAGATCTTCTTCGGCAACTGCACGACACTCGGCATGCCGGCGGTGACTCTCGCGAAGGAAGACCTCGCCAAGCTCAAGGAGCTGGTGAAGAGCGAGCCGCGCGCGGAGGTGATCGTCGACCTGAAGGAGATGGCGGTGATGTGCCGCGACCAGCGCTTCCCGGCGCGCATGCCGGACGGCGCCCGCAAGACGCTGAGCGAGGGCACCTGGGACGCGACCCGCACGCTCTTGGTGGCGGCGCCGCAGATCCGGAGCACCGCCGAGCGGCTGCCCTACGTGAGCGGGTTCGGCGGGGCGGCCCGATGAGCATGCGGTGGGCGTCGGCGGTCTCCGAGCTGCCGGCCACCACCGAAGCCCTCGCCGCCGTGTACGGCGAGGTGCGCGAGCAGCTCGGCGGCGAACGCGCCGACCTGGTCGTCGCGTTCGTCTCGCCCCACCACGCGTCGAGCTACGACACGATCGCCGGTCTCCTCGCGGCGGCGTTCCCCGGCGCGCGGGTCCTCGGCTGCAGCGCCGGCGGCGTGATCGGCGGCGGCCACGAGGTCGAGGAGCGGCCCGGGTTCTCGCTCACCGCGGCGGCGCTGCCCGACGTGAAGGTCACGCCGCTGCGCGCCGAGCTCGGCGACGTGCCCGCGGTGGACGCCGGGCGCGAGGCGTGGGACCGCTGGCTGGGTGTGGCGGCGATCGACGACCCGCACTTCGTGGTGCTCCCCGATCCCTTCACCTTCGAGCCCGAGGCGCTGCTCGGCGGCCTCGACAAGTACTACCCCACCGCCACCAAGGTGGGCGGGCTCGCGAGCGGAGGGCGCCAGGGCGGCGCCAACGCGCTGTGGCTCGACGGCGCCACCTATCGCAACGGCGTGGTGGGCGTGGCGCTGACTGGCGACATCGCGGTCGACTCGATCGTGGCGCAGGGCTGCCGTCCGATCGGCAACCCGATGTTCGTGACGCGCTGCCGCCGCAACCTGCTCATCGACGTCGACGGGCGGCCGGTGATGGACGTGCTGATGGAGCTCTTCCAGGCGCTGCCTCGGCGCGACCAGGAGCTCCTGCGCCACTCGCTCTTCCTCGGCGTGGTGATGCGCGAGGACCAGCAGAAGTACGGTCATGGCGACTTCCTGATCCGCAACATCCTGGGGCAGGAACGCGAGAGCAAAGGGCTGGTGGTCGGTGCGGTGCTGCGGGAACACCAGGTGGTGCAGTTCCACCTCCGCGACGCCGACACCTCACGTGACGACCTCGTCTCGATGCTCGATCGTTACCGGAGGAGCGGCGACGAGGCGAGCTCCGTGGCGGGCGCCCTGCTCTTCTCGTGCCTCGGCCGGGGCGCCCACCTCTACGGCCAGCCCGACCACGACACCTCGCTCTTCGCCGAGCACCTCGGCGCGCGCCCGCTCGGCGGGTTCTTCTGCAGCGGCGAGATCGGCCCGGTCGGCGGCGCGACCTTCCTGCACGGCTACACCAGCTCCTTCGGCCTCTTCCGCCCCAAGCGCTGAGGCGACGCCGTCCAGCGAACCCCGCGATCGGCGACGCCACGCCGTCGCGTATCGCCGGTCGCGCGGCGCGCGACCCTCCGAACCGTGGCGGGAGGGTCGTGGGGCGGCCCGGACCGATGTGGACCGGGGGTAAC
>CAYMQR010000497.1:0-4183 GCA_964392195.1 uncultured bacterium
TGGCGAGCGGGCTCACGCGGTCCGCGGGCTCGCGGGACGCAGCGCGGCGAGGCGCTCGTAGAGGGCGCGCTCCTCGTCGGTGGCTTCCTTCGGCACGACCACGCGCAGCACCACGTATTGATCTCCGCGCTGGCCGCCGTGGCCGGGGAGACCCTTGCCGCGCAGCTTCATGCGCGTGCCGGTCTGGCTGCCGGCCGGCACCTTCATCTTCACCGAGCCGTCGAGGACCGGCACCGTGATCTCGGTGCCGAGCACGCCTTCCCACGGCCACAGCGGCAGGTCGACCTGCAGGTCGTCGCCGACGCGCTGGAACGTGGGGTGGGCCGCGACGTGGACGCGCAGCAGCAGGTCGCCGGGCTCGCCGCCGCCGAAGCCGGGGTTGCCCTTGCCGCGCACGCGCAGCTGGCCGCCCTCGTTGATCCCGGGTGGGATGCGGACCTCGATGGCCTGCGAGCGCGATACCTGGCCCGCGCCCTGGCAGGTCGGGCACGGCTTGTCGCCCGACGAGCCGGTGCCGCCACACGTCGAGCACGGCGCGAGGCCGCTCAGGTGCAGGCTGCGGCGGGTGCCGTGGAGGACCTCGTCGAGGGTCACCTCGACGTCCGCGACCGCGTCCTCGCCCGGCATCGAGAAGCCGCGCGCGCCGCCGCCGCGTCCCCGCCGGGGACCGCCGCCGGGTGCGCGTCCGCTCTCACCGAAGAGCTGCTGGAAGAAGTCGCTGAAGCCGCCGAGGTCGCCGAAGCCCGCGGGGCCGCCCGCCGGTCCGCCGCCACCGCTCGACCACGTGTAGGTGAACGGACCGCCGCCACCGGGCCCACCGGGCCGCCCCGCGCCCTCGAAGCCGCGGAACGGATCGCCGTGCTTCCAGTTGGCGCCGAGTTGGTCGTACTTCTTGCGGTGATCGGCGTCGCCGAGGACCTGGTAGGCCTCGTTGATCTCCTTGAACTTGTTCTCCGCGGCCTGGTTGTCCTTGCCGGCGTGGAGATCGGGGTGGTGCTTGCGAGCCAGGCGGCGATACGCCTTCTTGATCTCGTCCTGGCTGGCGTCGCGCTTGACGCCCAGCACCTTGTAGTAGTCCTTGTATTCGGCGGCCACGTTGCCAATCTGCGCGCGAACGGGGTCAAGTCAAGCCGCGTGGCTCAGTGCAGCGACGACGAGCGCGGCGGGGTCCGCTCGGAGGCGGCGAGCGCCGCGACCGGCTTGCGGCCGGCGAAACCCTCGTCCGCGCCGTGATACCACTCGATCGCGCTCTCGCCGTGACGCCAGCAGAGCTGGACGTCCTGGGTGCCGTGCCGATGCCAGAAGTCGACCAGCCCCTTCTCGACGTCCTTGACGACCGCGCCGAGCGCCTCGACCGCCTCGACCTCGGCGGCGAGCGCGGCGTGGAGCGCGAGCAGCTCGGTACGCAGCGGGCCCGGGTGGGCGCCACCGAGGCTCGCGAGGTGGTGGTGGATCTCGCGGATGCGGGCGATCCGCGCGCCGATCACGTCGAAGTGAGCCGAGAGCCGGGGAACGAGCTCGTTCGCTTCCTCGACCGAGAAGTAGACCCGGTCCGCGCGCGTCTTCCGATCGGCCATGGCGGGCACGAGTATATCCAGCGCACCGAGCGGCGCGGCGCGCGGGAGGTGCGCGTTTGCGGCCGCTGGTGAACGTGGTGATGCCGGTCCGCGACGGCGCCGCCACCGTACGCGAGGCGCTCGACGGGCTGCTCCACCAGACCATCGCGGAGCTCGAGGTGATCGTCATCGACGACGGCTCGCGCGACGCGACCGCGTCGATCCTCGACGACGTCGCGCGCGGCGAAACGCGCGTCGAGGTGATCCACACCGACGGGATCGGGATCGGCCCAGCGCTCGGCCTCGGGCTGGTCGAGTGCCGCGCGCCGTTCGTGGCGCGCATGGACGCCGACGACCTGTGCCCGCCCGAGCGGCTCGAGGCGCAGCTCGCGCTCCTCGACGCGAACCCCGGGGTGGTGCTGTGCGGCAGCCACGTCGCGATCGCCGGTCTGGGCGGCGAGCCCGCCGGCGAAGGGATGACCCGCCACGCCGAGTGGATCGCCGGGATCCGCTCGCCGGAGGACGTGCGCCGCGAGCTGTGGGTCGAGTGCCCGATCCTCCACCCCACCTTCTGCTTCCGTCGCGAGGAGATCGTGCGCGCGGGCGGCTACCGGGCGGGACCGTTCCCCGAGGACTACGAGCTGGTGTTGCGCCTGGCGGCACGCGGCCTCGCGATGGCGAACGTGCCGCGCGAGCTGGTGACGTGGCGGGACTCGGCCGGCCGAGCGTCGCGCGTGCTGCCGCAGTACTCGCGCGACGCGTTCTTCCGCCTCAAGGCCGAGTGGCTCTCGTGGACGCGCCTCGCCGGCCGTCCCGCGATCGTGTGGGGCGCGGGCAAGGTCGGGCGCTTCGTGGCGCGCGAGCTCCTGAGCGTCGGCGCCGAGGTCGCGGGGTTCGTCGACATCGACCCGCTCAAGTGGGGCCGCACGGTGCGCGAGCGCACGGTGTGGCGCCCAGAAGAGCTGGCCCGCGAGCTGGCGCGCGAGCCGCGCCCGCTGGTGCTCGGCGCGGTCGGGACCCTCGGCGCCCGCGCGCTGATCCGCGCCGCGCTCGCCGCGATGGGCCTCATCGAGGTCGACGATTTCGTGATGGTGGCGTGAGGACGCAGCCGGGAACGCGCGCGCTGGAGCCCGACGCTCCGTCGTCGGGTAGCAAACGAGCGTGTAGGGGCGAGCGCCAGCTCGCCCGATTTCACGCGGCCCGATCGCGCCTCACGGTCGCAGCTCCGGCGCCCCCGAACCAGAGGTACGCGATCACGCCGGTCGATGCTGGAGCCCCGGCCGCGACGGAGCGCAGCCCTCCAGCCGATCACTCCCGGTCATCCCGTGGGTGTAGAAGGGAGGCACGCTTCGACCGAGTTCGAGGTCGGGCGCGGCGTCCACGGCTCGGAGGGCCCGGCTCCCGCCGGGCCGCGACGAACAGACGGACCGCCAGGAGGCGGTCCCTCCGAGCGTGTGCCTCAGGCGAGCTTGAGGCCGGGCGGCAGGGTGTCGCCGAAGACCTGGGTCTCTTCCTGGGCGTCGAGCGCCACCACCTCGCGCACCATCCGCGCCCAGCCCGAGGCGCCGCCGCTACGCACCAGGCGCTCGGCGATCTGGCCGCGCAGCGCCTCGTCGAGGTCGCGCTCGCGGTCGCCGGTCATGCGCGCGATCATCGCCGCCGCGAGCCCGGCGCCCTCGCACTTGCGCCAGTCGAGCGCAAGCAGCCGCTCGGCCCACGCCCCCGCGACGTCCGGCGTGACCACGTCGTGGGCGCTGCCGTAGAGCGGCTGGCGGCTGCCGAGGCGCCCGAGCGGCCACCACGAGAGCGGCGAGTCGGCGCTGCGCCGCGCCAGCACCCAGTCGCCCACGTCGGCCTTCTCCGCGGCCGAGATCCGCTCCAGCGACACCACCATCCGCTCCATCTCGAGGTGGCCCTCCGCCCTCGGCCCCTTGGGCTTGGGCGGCGAGCGGGTCTTGGGCGGCTCGAGCCACGGGCGCGCGGTCTCGAGCAGGACGCGCTGCGCCTCGGCGGAGAGCCCGCCCGCGACGCGCCGCCACAGGATCCACCACTCCGACCAGTTGTGCGCGTCGGAGGTGTGCTGCACGCCTGCGTCGAACAGGCTCCACGTCTCGCTCACGCGCCAGTCGTCGAGCGGCGCGCCGTAGCCCGGCCGCAGGCAGAAGCCGGCGAGCTGGAACCACACGCGCTCGTGCTGGGCGGTGCGGCGGCGGCGCCCCGCGCACCCGTGGACCACCCCCCACAGCTCGCGGCTGGTGGTGCCGGACCACGAGTCGCGCGCGCCGATGAGCAGCTCCAGCGTGCGGCGGAGGTTCTTGATCTCCTTGGGATCGACGGTGGTGTCGCGCTTGCCGTAGAGCCGCTCGATGGCGTGCTTCGCGTCGTTGAAGCGCTTCGGCAGCTCGTCGACCTGGCCCGCGCCGCCGCGCCCGCCGTCGCCGCGCACCGCGAAGCGCAGCTTCCAGCGGCGCTCGGGAGGTGCCGCGGTCTTCAGCGCGATCTCGAGCGTGCCGACCTCGGTGAGCTGGGTCTCGAGGCGCACCGCCACCTCGCCCGCCTCGGCGGTGGCGGCGGCGCCGCCGCGGCCAGCGCTACCCGAGCTCGCCGCCGCACCGAGCACCGCGCTG
>CAYMQR010000498.1:0-4164 GCA_964392195.1 uncultured bacterium
ACCGCCGCCAGGACTCACGGGCAGAGGCGCCGTGCCAGCTCGTCGGCGATGGTCATACCGGCGAACGTGGGCTTGAGGCGGTCGTGATCGATCACCACGTGGCCGTTGGCGATCGCATCATCGAGCGCCTGCGCCGGTAGGGGCAGGCCCTGAGCCCGCCCGCTCGCCACGATCGGGAACCCGTCCGCACAGCGCAGGCCGAGCAGGATCTCCTCGCGGCGCAGCTCGACGGGTGAGAGCACCTCGCGCTCGGCGATCGGCTTTCGCCCGGCGCCGAGATCCGCCATCCACGGCTCGAGCGAGCGGTGGTTCCACCACCGCGCCGAGCCGTCGAACGAGTGCGCCGCCGGCCCCACCCCCAGATAGAGCTGGTGGTGCCAGTAGCCGAGGTTGTGGCGCGAACGGAACCGCGGCTCGCGGGCGTAGTTCGAGACCTCGTAGTGCTCGTGGCCGGCGGCGGTGAGCTGCTCGTGAGTCTCGACGAAGAGCTGATGCAGCGTCTCCGGATCGAGCGCGGCGAGCTGGCCACGCCCCCGGCGCCGTGCGAGCTCGGTGCCCTCCTCGATGGTCAGCTCGTAGGCCGAG
Organism: uncultured bacterium; assembly: GCA_964392195.1. Taxonomy (GTDB): domain Bacteria; phylum JADJOY01; class JADJOY01; order JADJOY01; family JADJOY01; genus JADJOY01. The sequence goes on from CAYMQR010000498.1 coordinate 586, forward strand.
ACGTGCTCGGGACGCGCCTCGAGCACCCGCCTCACGGTCTCCTGCCAGCTCGCCGCGCTCTGCCCCGGCACGCCGAAAATCAGGTCGACGCACAGGTTGGTGATGCCGCCGGCTCGGGCGGCGTCGAGGGCCGCGAGCGCCTGCGCGCGCCGGTGCTTGCGGCCCAGGAGGCGCAGCGCCTCGTCGTCGAGCGACTGGACGCCGAGCGTGAGCCGGTTCACGCCGACCTCGACCAGCGCCCGCGCATACTCGATCGAGACGTCCTCGGGGTTGGCTTCGAGGGTGATCTCGGCTTCGGGTTCGACCGAGAAGCGGTCCCGGATCGCGGCCACGATCCGCCCCAGCTCGTCGGGCGTCAGCGTGGACGGAGTCCCGCCGCCGAAGTGGAGGGTGGAGAGCGTCGCGGCGCGATCGCCGACCAGCTCGAGCTCGCGGAGGAGCGCCTCCACGAAGCCGCCGATCGCCGCCGGAGACGCCGCGCCGCGCCGCCCGATCGGCACCACGAAGAAGTCGCAGTACGGGCATACCCGCCGGCAATACGGCACGTGGACGTAGAGGCCGAGGCTCACGAAGCGATCACCGTCCGGCGCCACGGGACCGCGGACGGGCCAGCGGTCGGTCCTCCGTGGCCAGCCCGTGCGGTCTCGCTCGCGTGCTCGTCGGAATTTGCTTTCATTCGCGAGATCGGAGCCTTACGCCGTTGGCCGGCGGCATGCACCGAGCCGGCTTGACGCATCTCGGGATTTCAATACAGTGGTCCGTTACGCACTGCACAACGGTACGCTGGGGCAACTTGCCCCAGCGTCCATTTGCGCCTCAGCAGGGACGCCATGACGACCGAGCGAACGGACCTCACCCGCGGGGTTCGGCCACCCGCGGTGGCCGAGGGCCTGTATTCCCCCGAGCACGAGCACGATGCCTGTGGCGTCGGGCTCATCGCCAACCTCGAAGGGGAGAAATCGCACGACGTCGTCTCGAAGGCTCTCCAGATCCTGGTGAATCTCGCCCATCGCGGCGCGTGCGGCTGCGACCCCATGACCGGCGACGGCGCCGGCATCCTGATCCAGCTCCCCCACGACTTCCTCGTCGAGCGCGCCGGCGGCCTCGGCATCAGTCTGCCCGACGTCGAGGAGTACGGCGCGGGCCTGGTGTTCCTGCCGCGCCTCGAGTCGAGCCGCCGCGCCTGCATGGAGACGTTCGAGGCGGTGATCCGCGAGGAGGGCCAGGACTTCCTGGGCTGGCGCGCGGTGCCGACCAACAACGAGGTGATCGGCTACGTCGCCAAGGAAGTCGAGCCGGTCATCCTGCAGATCTTCGTCGGCCGCGGCAAAGGCATGAGCGACGCCGCCGCGTTCGAGCGCAAGCTCTACGTGATCCGCAAGCGCATGGAGCGCTGGGCGCGCGAGTCCGACCTGCCCGAGAAGTCGTTCTTCTACGTCCCGAGCCTCTCGTACCGCACCATGGTCTACAAGGGCCTGATGCTGGCGGAGGCGGTCGACGGCTTCTACCCGGACCTCCAGGACCCGCTGCTCACGAGCGGTCTCGCGCTCGTCCACCAGCGCTACAGCACCAACACATTCCCCACCTGGGAGCTGGCGCATCCGTTCCGCTTCCTCTGCCACAACGGCGAGATCAACACGCTGCGCGGCAACTACAACTGGATGCGCGCGCGCGAGTCGATGTTCCGCTCGCCGCTCTTCGGCGACGACATCGGCAAGCTCCTGCCGGTGCTCACCCCCGGCGGCAGCGACTCGGCGATCCTCGACAACGCCATCGAGCTCCTCTACCACACCGGTCGCTCGCTGCCGCACGCAGTCATGATGGTGATCCCGGAGGCCTGGGAAAACCACGAGACCATGAGCGACGAGAAGAAGGCGTTCTACGAGTACCACTCGTGCCTGATGGAGCCGTGGGACGGCCCCGCGTCGATCCCCTTCACCGACGGCAAGGTCATCGGCGCGGTGCTCGACCGCAACGGGCTGCGCCCGTCGCGCTACACGGTCACCCGCGACGGCTTCGTGGTCATGGCGTCGGAGACCGGCGTCCTCGACATCCCACCCGAGAACGTCCTCAAGAAGGGCCGGCTCCAGCCGGGCCGCATGTTCCTGGTCGACACCGAGCAGGGCCGCATCGTCGAGGACGAGGAGCTCAAGCACGACATCGCGCGCCGCAAGCCGTACCGCGCGTGGATCAACCAGAGCCTGGTCAAGCTCGAGTCGCTCGCCGAGCCGAAGAAGGTCCACGGCACCGACGCCGAGACGCTGCTGACCCGCCAGCAGATCTTCGGCTACACGCTCGAGGACCTGCGCATCCTGATGGGGCCGATGGCCACCAGCGGCCTCGAGCCGCTCGGCTCGATGGGCTCGGACACGCCGCTCGCGTGCCTCTCGGACAAGGCGCAGCTCCTCTACAATTACTTCCAGCAGCTCTTCGCGCAGGTCACCAACCCGCCCCTCGACGCGATCCGCGAGGAGCTGGTGACCTCGATCGGCACCACCATCGGCCCCGAGGGCAACCTCTTCGAGGAGAGCGCCGATCAGTGCCACCTCCTCGAGCTCACCAAGCCGGTCATCACCAACCGTGAGCTCGAGAAGGTCCGCGGCATCAACCAGGGCCGGCTGCGCGCCACCACCATCCCCATGCTCTACCCGGTGGCGGGCGGCGGCGCCGCGCTCGAGGCCGCGATGCGCGAGCTGTGCGCGGCGGCGGAGAAGGCGGTCGACGACGGCTTCTCCATCCTCATCCTCTCGGACCGCGGCGTCAGCCGCGAGCTCGCGCCGATCCCGGCGCTGCTCGCCACCGCCGGCGTCCACCACCACCTGATCCGCAAGGGCAAGCGCACCCGCTGCGGGCTCGTCATCGAGAGCGGCGAGCCGCGCGAGGTCCACCACTTCTGCCTGCTGTTCGGCTATGGCGCGGGCGCGATCAACCCGTACCTCGCGTTCGAGTCGCTCGACGACATGATCCGCACCAAGATGCTGGTCGGCGTCGACCTCGACACCGCGATCGCCAAGTTCATCAAGGGCGCGGTCAAGGGTGTGCTCAAGACGATGTCCAAGATGGGCATCTCCACCCTCGAGAGCTACCGCGGCGCGCAGATCTTCGAGGCGGTCGGCCTCGGCAAGGCGCTCATCGACGAGTACTTCACGTGGACGCCGTCGCGCCTCGGCGGCATCGGGCTCGACGTGGTGGCGCAGGAGTGCGCGATGCGCCACGCCTTCGCGTACCCGCCCGCCGAGGTCCCCGAGAGCCTCGACCTCGACGTGGGCGGCGCCTACCAGTGGCGGCGCAACGGCGAGCTCCACCTCTACAACCCGCTCACCATCGCCAAGCTCCAGCAGGCCACCAAGCACCACGACGCGAAGAGCTGGGAGGAGTACGCGCGGCTGGTCAACGACCAGAGCCGCGACCTCATGACGCTCCGCGGGCTCCTCGAGTTCCGCGCCAACGGCGAGGCGATCCCCGTGGAGGACGTCGAGCCGTGGACGGAGATCGTCAAGCGCTTCAAGACCGGCGCGATGTCGTACGGCTCGATCAGCAAGGAGGCGCACGAGACCCTCGCGATCGCCATGAACCGGA
>CAYMQR010000499.1:0-4162 GCA_964392195.1 uncultured bacterium
GTCGTCGGAATCACGGGATCGCCCGGCGCCGGCAAGTCGACGCTCGTCGACCGCTTCACCGTGGTGCTGCGCGAACGCGGCGAGAGCGTGGGCATCCTCGCCGTCGACCCGTCGAGCCCCTACAGCGAGGGCGCGATCCTCGCCGATCGCATCCGCATGCAGCGCCACGCCGAGGACCGTGGTGTGTTCATCCGCAGCGTCGGCACGCGCGGCAGCCGCGGCGGGTTGATGCGCTCGGCGCGCGCGCTGGTCGAGGTCCTCGACGCGTTCGGCAAGCAGTGGGTGCTGATCGAGACCGTGGGCGTGGGCCAGACCGAGCTCGACGTGGTGCGCATCGCCCACACCACGGTGGTGGTGCTGGTGCCCGAGGCCGGCGACCTCATCCAGGCCATGAAGGCGGGGCTCATGGAGGTCGCGGACGTGTTCGTGGTGAACAAGGGCGACCGCCCGGGCGCGGCGCAACGGGCCGCCGAGCTGCGCGCGGCCGTCCAGCTCAACGCCCGCGCCGACGGCTGGGAGGTGCCGGTGCTGGTGACGCGCGCCGACCACGCCCAGGGCGTCGCCGAGCTCGCCGACGCGGTCGCCCGCCACCGCGGCTGGCGCGCGCAGCACGGCGCGACCCACGCCGCGTTCCACCGCCGCTCCGAGTTCCTCGACTTGGTCGCGGACCAGGTCCGCCAGCGCGCCGAGGCGAGCCTCGGCAGCGCCGGCTTCGCGCGCCTCGCCGAGCGCATCGAGCGCGGCGAGGAGAGCCCGTACGCGCTGGTGCTGGAGGCGCTCGAGGCGGGGCTGATCGCGGCGCCGGCGGTCCAAGCCGACGCTCAGGCCCCGGCCGCGGCCACCACGCCGATCGCCGAGAGCTGACGGCCGGTCGCCGCGCCCTCGCGGCGGAACGAGAAGAACCGCGCGCCGTCGCAGCGCGTGCAGCCGGGGACGTGCTCGATCGCCGCGGCTCGCACACCCGCCGCCTCCAGCGCCAGCTGGGTGGCGAGGGCGAGGTCCACGTGCGGCTTGCGCCCGGGCGCGCGCACCACCCAGCGCTCGGGCGCGGGCGCGCTCGCGGCGAGGCCGCCGATCACCTCCTCGCCGACCTCGAAGCAGCACGGCCCGATCGCCGGACCGAGCGCCACCACCAGCTCGTCCGGGCGCGAGCCGTAGCGCTCGCCCATGCGCCGCACCGTGAGCGCGGGCAGGCCGAGCGCCGCGCTCCGCCAGCCCGCGTGCACCGCGCCGACCGCGGCGCGCGCGGGATCGCCGATCAGCACCGGCAGGCAGTCCGCGGTCCCGATCGCGATCGCCACTCCCGGCACGTCCGTGATCACGGCGTCGAAGCCGGTGGGCGGCTCGCTCGGCAGCGCGCTCGCGCTCTCGACCTCGAAGATCCGCGCCTCGTGGGTCTGGCCGAGGGTCACGAGCGGCGCGCCGGGGAGCCCGAGCGCGTCGGTGAACGCGGCGCGGTTCCGCGCCGAGCCCACGGGGTCCTCGGCGCGCTGCCGCAGGTCGAACTCGCCGCCGCCCGACGCGCCGACGTAGGTGCGGGTCGAGAAGCCGTGGCGAAGCCGCGCGGCGCCGGCGAGGACTCCCGCCGTGAGCACGAGCGGCGCTCGCTCGCCGCTCATCGATGCCCCGCGGGGCGCGTCACGCGCCTGAGCTCGTCGAGGAGCGTGAGCAGGTCGGCGGGCCACGGCGCCTCGAACGACATCCGCCGGCCGTCCGCCGGGTGGGCGAAGCCGAGGCGGACGGCGTGGAGCATCGGCCGCGGCGCGCTGGCGAGCACGCGCCGCGCTTGCGGCGCCATCACGCCGCGGACCCGCGGGCCGAAGCCGTAGAGGTCGTCGCCCACGATCGGGTGCCCGAGCTCGCTCAGGTGGGCGCGGATCTGGTGGGTGCGTCCGGTCTCGAGCCGCACCTCGAGCAACGTCGCCGGGCCGATCTCCTCGATCCGCCGCCAGTGGGTGCGCGCCGAGCGGCCACGTGTGGAGGAGCTGCTCATGCGCTTGCGATCGGTGGGATGGCGGCCGAGCGGGGCGTCGATCGTTCCCTCGTTCCCGGCGGGGCGGCCGAGCACCAGCGCCAGGTAGATCTTCTCCACGAGGCGATCGTGGAACTGGCGGCGCAGCGCCTCGTGGGCGCGATCGCTCTTCGCCACCACCATGAGCCCGGTGGTGTCCTTGTCGAGGCGGTGGACGATGCCGGGGCGCTCGACCCCGCCCACTCCCGAGAGCCCGTCGAGGCGCGCCAGCAGCACGTGCACCAGCGTGGCCCCGCCCCACCCGGGCGACGGATGGACCGGCAGCCCGGCCGGCTTCACGATCACCGCCAGGTCCGCGTCCTGGTAGAGGACCTCGAGCGGCGCGTCCACCGGCTCGAGGCTGCTCGGCGCCGGCGCGGGCAGCGCGACGGTGACCTCGTCGCCAGCGCGCAGCACCAGCCCCGCCTTGAGCTCACGGTCACCGACCCGCACCTGCCCCGCGTCGATCCAGTGGCGGAGCTGCGAGCGCGTGGTGCCGTCGAGCCGAGCGGTGAGGAACACGTCGAGGCGCATGCCCTCGGCCTCGGGCTCCACGACGTAGTGGCGGGTGTCGCTCATGGTCGAGGCGGGCCGGCGGGGGCGTGGGCGGGCGGCGCGCCGTCAGCGCGTCGAGACCAGGTCGGTGGTGCGCTCGGGGAACGCGCGGCCCACGGGATTGCGCAGCCACTTCTTCCAGCGCGCCTTGCGCAGCGCAGCGAACAGCTCGGGCAGCGCGGCCTCGGCCGCCTGCTCGCCGCGCTCGACGATGTCGCCGATGCGCCCGAAGTCGCCCCAGAAGACGTCGTCGAGCGGCACGCGGATCACGTGATCGGCGCGCGCGAGCTGCATCCGCTTGAGCGCGTAGCGCGTCACGTCGCTGGAGCGCAGCACCACGTCGAGGCCGGTCACGTACTCGACGCGCGGCTCGAACGGCTTGTCCACGTCCACGCCCACCACGAACTCCGCGCCGCGGTCGTAGGCCGGCAGCGTCGGCACGGTGTCGATCCAGCTGCCGTCGATCAGCACCCGGTTGCCGGTGCGCACCGGCGCGAAGAGCCCCGGGATCGCGCAGCTCGCCGCCACCGCGTCGAGCAGCGAGCCCTCCTCGAGGACCTGCTCCTGGCCGGTCACGAGATCGGCCGCGATCGGGAAGAACGGGATGCGCGTCGAGCCGAGCGGCGCGTGGGTGACGAAGAGCTCGAGGGTGCGCCGCACCTCGGCCTCGGAGATGAACGAGCCGCGGGTGATCGCGAGGCCGAACAGGAAGTTCCGCTTCACGTAGCGCGCAAGGCTCGAGAGCCGGCTCGAGCGCCGCTCCGCGCTGCGCTCCTTCAGGAACTCGAACTTCTGCTGCCGGTAGAGCGGCCCCTCGATGTACTCGCGGAGCCGCCGCTCGACCTCCGCCGCGCTGACGTGGGTCGCGTACAGCGCGCCGACCAGCGCGCCCATGCTCGTTCCGGTGATGAGGTGCACCGGCACGCGCTCGCGCTCGAGCACCTTGAGCACGCCGACGTGCGCGAGCCCGAGCGCCGCTCCGCCGCCGAGCGCCAGGCCCACCTTGAGGGTTCGCGCGCTCATGCTGGGGTCGGTCGGCGGTGCGCCGCGACCTCGTCCCGGCCCCGCGCGCGAGCGCACGATAGCCGAGCCGGACGCGCCCGGTCAAAGTGCGCGCGCTGGCCGAACACCCCCGTTTTCTTGGGCAAATAGGGCGTTCTCCGGTTGACACCCACGCGCGGCCTCGGCTACTTTCCGCCTCCCTTCGCGCTGCTCGCGGCTTCGCGAGCCACCCGTCTCCGATCCCATCTCGATCCTGACTTCGCCCGGCTCACGACCTCGTTCGTGAGCACGACGATCCCAGCCAGCGACCGACCGTCCAAATCCATCCCGGCGAACTCCATTCGCCCCACCTCCGAAGCGAACGCACGGGCGATCGGCGTTCGCGTGTGATCCCGGAAGTCCACGACGTGTGATCCCGAGTCCACGACCTGCCCTGGCCGCATTCGGCGCGGCTTCCCCTGGCCCAGCCCACCTTCTCACCTAGCGCGACGCGCTCCTCCCGGACGCGCGGCCCATCGAGGGCGCAATGCACCTCAACCTCAAGGACCTCAAGGAACGTCCGATCGCCGACCTGGCGACCCTCGCCAAGGACCT
>CAYMQR010000500.1:0-4157 GCA_964392195.1 uncultured bacterium
AACACGGCGCGGCCGCTGGCGGCGCCCGGTCCGGCATTGAGGCCCTTTGCGACGAGACGGCCGGCCACGACCGCCGCCTTCTTCGCCTTCGGCTCGAAGATCGGCACCAGCACCTGCTCGAGCTGCTCGGGCTCGACGCGCGCGACGGCCTCCTCGGGCGTGATCAGCCTCTCGGCCGCCATGTCGGACGCGATGCGGACCGCGGCCAGGCCGGTGCGCTTGCCGGAGCGGGTCTGGAGCATCCAGAGGCGGCCCTTCTGGATGGTGAACTCCATGTCCTGCATGTCGCGGTAGTGCTTCTCGAGCTTCTGGTAGATCCCGGTCAGCTCCTTGAACGCCGCCGGCATCTCCTTGGCGAGGTCGGCGATCGGGTTCGGGGTGCGGATGCCCGCCACCACGTCCTCGCCCTGCGCGTTGGTGAGGTACTCGCCGTAGAAGCGCCGCTCGCCGGTCGACGGGTCGCGGGTGAACGCCACGCCGGTCGCCGAGTCGGTGCCCATGTTGCCGAAGACCATCGCCTGGACGTTGACCGCGGTGCCGCCGCCCTCGGGGATCTTGTTGATCTGGCGATAGGCGATGGCGCGGTCGTTCATCCACGACCGGAACACCGCCTGGATCGCACCGGACAGCTGCACCAGCGGATCCTGGGGGAACACGATCTTGAGGCGCTCGTGTATCCGCGCCTGGAAGCGCTTCACGAGGTCCTTGAGATCGTCGGTGGTCAGATCCGTGTCGTTGTGGATCCCGAGGGAGTGCTTCTTCGCCTCGATGATCGCCTCGAACGGATCGATCTCCTTCTTGTCGATGGGCTTGAGCCCCAGCACGACGTCGCCGTACATCTGCACGAACCGGCGGTAGCTGTCCCAAGCGAAGCGCGGGTTGCCGGTCAGCGTGGCGAGCCCCTCGACGGTCTTGTCGTTGAGGCCGAGGTTGAGGACCGTGTCCATCATCCCGGGCATCGACTGCTTGGCGCCGCTGCGCACCGAGACCAGGAGCGGCTTGGCCGGGTTGCCGAGCTCGGCGCCGAGGATCTTCTCGACCCGCTTCAGGTAGCTCTTCACCTCGTCCATCAGGCCGGCCGGCATCCTGCCGCCAGCGGCGTGATAGGCGTTGCAGGTCTCGGTGGTGATGGTGAAGCCGGGCGGCACGGGCAGCCCGAGGTTGGTCATCTCGGCGAGGTTGGCACCCTTGCCGCCGAGCAACCCTTTCATGCCGGCGTTGCCGTCGGCCTTGCCTTCACCGAAGAAGTAAATCCGTTTCGTGGCCATGCTCTTCCTCCGTTCGCGGAGTGGCTAACTTTCGAGCTGGATCTTGGAGAGGTCGCCGACCACCCGGATGAGGTCGGCGACCGAGTCGAGGAGGGCGAGTCGCGCGTTCCGAAGCGCGACGTCCTCCGCCATCACGAGGATGGCGTCGAAGAACGCGGTGACGGGCTCGCCGAGCGCGCGGAGCTGCTCGAGCGCCTCGGTGTAGCGAGTGTCCTCGGCGAGCGCGCGCACCTCGGGACCGAGGCGTTCGACCGCCTCCTGGAGGCGCCGCTCGGCGGGCTCGGTGAGGAGGTCGGGGCGCGAAGCGAGCGTCCCGGGCTGCGCCTTGCGGATGTTCGCGATGCGCTTGGCGGCGCGGTAGAGCTCGAGCGCCTCCGGGTATCCCTTCCAGTCCTGGAGCGCGCGGGCCCGCCGCGCGGCGTCGATGAAGTCGAGCGCGTGGCCGCCGTGCACCGCCGCCTCGAGGACGTCGGCCGCGATCCCCTCTGCGGAGAGCAGCGTCGCCTGCCGTCCGACGAGGAACCGCCGTAGCTCGATCTCGGTGTCGGCCGCGGAGCCGTCGAGGGCGAACGCGACGTGGCCGATCGCCCAGCCCACGACCTTGCCGACGTCGAGGCGCCAGCCGCGCGCGAGCAGGATCTGGATCACGGCGAGGGCTCGGCGGCGAAGGCCGAACGGGTCCGCGGCGCCGGTCGGGACGTCGCCGACGGCGAACGACCCGGCGAGCGTGTCGAGGCGGTCGGCGAGACCGACGATCGCACCCACGTCGCCCTCGGGCAGCGCGTCCCCGGCGAAGCGCGGCAGGTAGTGCTCGCGGATCGCGCTGGCCACGGCTTCGGGCTCACCGTCCGCGGTCGCGTAGTACGCACCCATCACGCCCTGCACCTCGGGGAACTCGCCGACCACCTCGGTCACGAGGTCCGCCTTGCAGAGCAGCGCCGCGCGGTCGACCGCGTCCGCGAGCTCCGCCTTGCCGAGCTCACGGACGAGCTCGCGCGCGAGCTTCCGGATCCGCTCCACCTTGGCGCGGCTGGTGCCGAGCTTCTTGTGGTAGGTGACACCCTCCAGCGCGTCGACGCGCTCCACCAGCCGCTTCTTGCGGTCGACGTCGTGGAAGTAGCGGGCATCGGCGAGCCGGGCGCGAAGCACCGCCTCGTTGCCGTGGCGGACCACCTCGGGGTCGCGCACGCGGGTGTTCGAGATCGTGACGAAGTGCGGGAGCAGCTCGCCGCTCGCGTCCTCGACGGCGAAGTAGCGCTGATGGGTGCGCATCGCCGTCAGCAACACCTCGCGCGGCACCTCCAGGAACGACGGCTCGAACGAGCCCAGGACCGGGTTGACCGACTCGACGAGGAAGGTGACCTCGTCGAGGAGCCCTGGATCGGTCACCGCGCGGCCGCCCACGGAGCGGGCCAGCTCGGCCACGCCATTCTCGATCGCGGTGCGGCGAGCGGCCGGATCGGCGAGGACGCCGCCGTGCTCGAGGGCGGCGAGGTAGCTCGCCACGGAGTCGACCGCGATCGGCTCGCGTCCGCCGTGGACCCGATGACCCCGGGTGGCGCCGCCGCTCTGCACCGGCCCCACCCGGAACGGCACGACGTCACCGCCGAGGAGCGCGACGACCCAGCGGATGGGGCGTCCGAAGCTGATCTCGGGATCGCCCCAGCGCATCGACTTGGGAAACGGCACCGAGAGGATCCGGGTGGGCAACGCCGCCGCGAGGTGATCCCCGGTGCGCGCTCCCTCGCGGGTGACACGCGCCATCGCGTATTCGCCCTTGTCGGTCGCGACGCGCGTCAGCGCGGTCACGGGTAAGCCCTGCTTGCGAGCGAAGCCCTCGGCGGCCTTGGTGGGCGCGCCGTTGGCATCGAACGCCACGCTCGCCGCCGGGCCGATGGCCTCGCGGGTCTCGGCCTCGCCGTGGCCCGCGACCGCCTCTACGATCACGGTCAGCCGCCGCGGTGTCGCGAGGCGACGGGACGGGCCGTGGGCGATCCGCGCCTCGTCGAGCGCCGCGACCACGCGCTGTTCGAGCGCCTCCAGCGCCGGCGCCACGAACCGCGCGGGCAACTCCTCGGTGCCGACCTCGAGCAGCAGATCCTGGCTCATCGTGGATCGCCCTGGTCCGCCGGAGGCGCGCAGTACTTGGCGACGTACGCCTGTGCGCACGCCTTCGCGAGTACGCGCACGCGCCCGATCATGGCGGTGCGCTCGCTCACCGAGAGCGCGCCGCGGGCATCGAGCACGTTGAAGACGTGCGAGCACTTCAGCGTGTGGTCATAGGCCGGCAGCACCGCATCGCGGGCGAGCAGCGCCTTGACCTCCTTCTCGAAGCCGGCGAACGACGCGCGCGCCAGCACGACGTCGGCGAGCTCGAAGTTGTAGCGCGAGAACTCGACCTCGGTGCGCTTGTGGACGTCGCCGTAGGTCACGCCGGTCTGCCACTCGATCTCGTGGAACCAGTCCTTCTTCTGCAGGTACATCGCGATCCGCTCGAGCCCGAGCGTGATCTCGGCGGAGATCGGCCGGAGCTCGATCCCGCCGATCTGCTGGAAGTAGGTGAACTGGGTGATCTCCATCCCGTCGCACCACACCTCCCAGCCGAGGCCGGAGGCGCCGAGGGTAGGGGATTCCCAGTCGTCCTCGACGAAGCGGATGTCGTGCTCCGCGGGGTCGATGCCGATCTCGGCGAGGCTCGCCAGGTACGTCTCGAGGACGTCGTCGGGGGCGGGCTTCAGGATCACCTGGAACTGATAATAATGCTGGAGCCGATTGGGGTTTTCGCCGAACCGGCCGTCCTTGGGACGGCGTGATGGCTGCACCAGCGCGGTGCGCCACGGCTGCGACCCGAACACCCGCAGGAAGGTCGCGGGGTGGAAGGTGCCGGCG
>CAYMQR010000501.1:0-4155 GCA_964392195.1 uncultured bacterium
GCGGCCTCGCCGCCGGCGGCCGGTGGCACCGGCGGCGCGGCGGGGCGCGGCCGCGGCGAGGCGCTCGCGCTGCGCGTGGCGGCGGCGGCGGCGGCGAGCGGCTGCGCGGGCGGCTCGCCCGGGCCGCCGAGACCGAGATCGAAGCTCGCGATCGGGTCCGGCTCCTCGCCCGACTTGCCGCGGTAGATGTTGTACTTGCGGTCGAGGTCGGCGAGCACCGAGCGCATCAGCGTCTGCAGCGTGTCGATGACGCCCACGCCCTGGGTGGCGATCGCCTCGAACACCGGCGCGCGGCGGTCGTTGAGCGCGGCCTCCATCTCGGCCACCGGCTGCACGTCGGCGAGGTCGCGCTTGTTGAGCTGCAGCACCAGCGGGATGGTCTCGTAGTCGAGGCCGTTCTCGTGGAGGTTCTGCTTGAGGTTGTCGAGGCTCTCGCGGTTGCGGTCGCGGGCCTCCGCGGCGCTGTCGGCGACCAGCACCACGCCGTCGGCGTCGCGCAGCACCATCTTGCGGGTCTTGTTGTAGAAGATCTGGCCCGGGACGGTGAAGAGCTGGAACCGCAGCGTGAAGCCGGCGATGGTGCCGCCGCTCACCGGCAGCAGGTCGAAGAACAGCGTGCGGTCGCCGCCGGTGGCGAGGCTCAGGAGCTCGCCCACCTTGCCGAAGGCGCGGCGCGAGTGGATGTACTGGAGGTTGCTCGTCTTCCCCGACAGGCCGGGGCCGTAATAGACGAGCTTGGCGGTGATCTCCCGGGTCGCGTATCGGATGAGCGCCATCAGCGAGTCCGGGCCGCCGCGGTGCGCGGCACTTTTGGATGAGCGTGCGAAATCGTTCGAAAAATCATATCGGCCAGGGCAGGGCTGGTCAAATGGTTTCCGCGCTTTTCGCGGGGATTTCACGCGCGCGCGGGCGGCGCCGGCCGGACCCGCGCGCCGCCGCCGCTTGCTTGACACCCGCGCCACGGCGCCTCTAGGTTCGCGGGTCTTTCGCGCCGGAGTCCTCGGTCCGGCGGGAGGCGAGCGCGCATGTTCCGCAAGCTATTGATCGCCAACCGCGGCGAGATCGCGTGTCGCGTGATCCGTTCGGCCCGCAAGCTCGGCGTCGAGACCGTCGCGGTCTACTCGGACGCCGACGAGAAGGCGCTCCACCGCTACTTCGCCGACGAGGCCTACCGAGTCGGCGAGGGGCCGTCGCTCAAGAGCTACCTGAACGTCGAGGCGATCCTCGACGTGGCGCGCAAGACCGGCGCCGAGGCGATCCACCCCGGCTACGGCTTCCTCTCCGAGAACGCCGACTTCGCGCGCCGCGTCCGCGATTCGGGGCTGGTGTGGGTCGGGCCCACGCCAGAGGTCATCACGCTCATGGGCGACAAGGTCCGCGCTCGCGAGACCATGTCCGCCGCCGGCGTGCCGGTGGTGCCGGGCACCCTCAAGCCGGTGGCGCCCGAGCAGGCGCCCGCCGAGGCCGAGCGCATCGGCTTCCCGGTGCTCATCAAGGCGGTGGGCGGCGGCGGCGGGATCGGCATGCAGGTCGCCGAAGGCCCCGAGCAGCTCGTCAAGCTGGTGGAGTCGGCGAGCGAGCGCGCGCGCCGCGCGTTCGGCAACGGCGCGGTCTACCTGGAGCGCTACCTGGAGCGGCCGCGGCACATCGAGGTGCAGGTGTTCGGCGAGCTCGACGGCACCGCGCACCACATCTTCGAGCGCGAGTGCTCGGTGCAGCGCCGCCACCAGAAGGTGATCGAGGAGACGCCCTCGCCGCTCTTCCTCGACGGCATGAACGCCGAGGTCCGCAAGCAGCTCCACGAGGCCGCACGCGAGGCGGCGCGCGCCGTCGGCTACGTGAACGCGGGCACCTGTGAGTTCCTGGTCGACCAGAAGATGGGCTTCTACTTCCTCGAGATGAACACCCGGCTGCAGGTCGAGCACCCGGTCACCGAGATGACCACCGGGCTCGACCTGGTGGAGATGCAGCTGCGCGTCGCCGCGGGCCAGCACTCGGGGCTCGACGCGAGCCTGCTCGAGCAGAAGGGCTCGGCGATCGAGTGCCGGATCTACGCCGAGGACCCGGCCAAGAAGTTCATGCCGTCGCCCGGCTCGATCGAGATGCTGGCGTTCCCGGAGGGAGACGGGATCCGCGTCGACGCCGGCGTGCAGGGCGGCTACACGGTGTCGCCGTTCTACGACCCGATGGTCGCCAAGATCAGCGCCTGGGGCGAGACCCGCGCGCAGGCGATCGAGCGGATCCGCGGCGCGCTCGCGGTGACGCGCATCAAGGGCATCAAGACCAACATCGCGATGCACCTCAAGGTCCTCGAGAGCGACGCGTTCCAGCGCGGCGAGCTCGACACCGGCGCGCTCGAGCGCGGCGCGTTCGGGTGAGGGCGTACAGGGATCGAGAGCCCGTCGACGCGACGTCGCCGCGTATCGCCGGCCGCGCGGGCGCGCGGCCCTCCGTGAAGAAGGAGGCTAGATGACCGAGGTTCGGGCGCAGATCACCGGTGTGGTGTTCAAGATCGAGAAGCGGCCGGGGGACTCCGTCGACGAGGGCGACGCGATCATCGTCCTCGAGTCGATGAAGATGGAGATCCCGGTCGAGGCGCCGGCGAGCGGCGTGGTGGCGAGCGTGTCGGTCGCGATCGGCGACTCGGTCGTCGAGGACCAGGTCGTCGCGGTCCTCGACTGAGCGCCGCGGCGGAGCGCGCCGGTTCCGCTTCGAGATGGCGTTTGACGCCCGTTGACGCAGCGTGTTAATCGTTGCCCGTGCTCCATGACGCAGCGCTTCATGGCGGCGCCGAAGGGATCCCACGATGGCACGCGCCCGGCCGCTCACCGAACCCCCGCTGTCGAGCCGCGAGGTCGCGGTGCTCCTCGATCTCGGCCCCGACGAGGTGAACGAGCTGGCCCGCCGCGGTGAGCTCCCCGCGTTCAAGCAGGGCCGCTTCTGGCGCTTCCGCCGCGCCGACGTGCTGCGCCTCAAGGACTCGTTCGACCTCGCGCCGCCGCCGCTCCTGCTCTCCGCGTAAGTTGGCGTCCGTGGCGGGCACGGACCGGTATCGCGAGGCGGCGCGGCGCATCCCGGCGGGTGAGACGCGCACCTTCGCCGAGCTCGCGGTGCTCGCCGGGCGCCCGGGATCGCAGCGCGCCGCCGGGCGATCGATCGCCGGCGTGGCCGACGACGACACGCACGTGCCGTGGCACCGCGTGGTCGCGGCGGGCGGCAAGCTCGGCGCGCGGCGCGGCGCGCTTCAGCTCGCCCGGCTGCGCGCGCAGGGCGCGCGCCCGCGTGACGGTGAGAGCGTGGCGGCGTGGGCCAAGCGGGTGCGAGCGCGGTGGGTGGCCGACCTCGCGAAGCGCCGCTTCGCGCGCGCGAGCGACGCGGAGGTGGCGCGCTTCGACGCCCTCGCCGTCGAGCGGGTGGCGAGCGAGGCCGCGGCGCTGGCGCGCTCGTTCGCTCCGCTCGGCGCGAGCGCCGGGCGGCCGGCGGCGGCGAGCCGAGGCGCCGCGAAGCAGGAGCCGCTGCCGGCGATCGCCGATCTGGAGACCCGGCTCGCCCGCCTCGAGAGCGCAAGCTTCCGTCGCGCGCTGCGCGCGCGCGGCCGGGCCCGCCTCCGCGGCTTCCTGGTGCCGCACGAGTGCGCGGCGATCGGCGCCTGCTTCGACGACGAGGCGCTCTTCGAGCGCACCATCGAGATGGCGCCGCGCGGCTACGGCGTCGGCCGCTACCGCTACTTCCGCGAGCCCGCGCCGGCGCCGATCGCCGCGCTTCGCGCAGGCCTCTACGAGCGGCTGCGGCCGCTCGCGGAGGAGTGGGCCGGCGGCCGTCGCGCCGCCGCCGCGCGCTTTCCCGACCACCTCGACGACTTCTTCGCGCGCTGCCGCGACGCCGGCCAGCGGCGCGGCTCGTCGATCGTGCTCGTCTACCCGGCGGGCGGCGTGAACCACCCGCACCAGGACGTCTACGGCCCGGTCGCGTTCCCTCTCCAGGCGCTGGTCGTGCTGAGCGAGCGCGGCCGCGACTTCCGCGGCGGCGCCTTCGAGTGGATCGAGGAGGCGGAGGACGGCAGCGAGCGCCGCGCGCGCCTGGCCGCGACCCGCGGCGACCTGGTGGTGTTCGCGTCGAGCACCCGCTCGCCGCGGGTGCCGGTGCGCCACGGCA
>CAYMQR010000502.1:0-4148 GCA_964392195.1 uncultured bacterium
CGCGCCCACGCGCCCTTCACGCGCGTGGTGGGGGCCGCGCTCTCGCGGCGCTCCGCGGACGGGCGAGCGCGCCCGTGGCGGATGGAGTCGCTGCCGGGAGACTTCGAGCACGCGATGCTCACCGCGATCGTCGCGTTCGAGCTCGCGGTCGAGCGCGTCGAGAGCAAGTTCAAGCTCAGCCAGAACCGGCCGGGTGCCGATCGCGCCGGCGTGGTCGCGGCGCTCGACGCGCAGGGCGACGACATGAGCCGCGCGCTGTCGGCGCTGATGCGCGACGCCGGATAGCGCGCGCCGCCGCCCCCGAGCCACCCCATGCGCTGCAGCGATCCGCCGCTCGTCCCCGAGGCCGCCGTGCGCCTCGTGCCGATCACGCGCGCGGACGCCACCGCTTGGTTCGCGTATCTCTCGCAGCCCGGCGCGGTCGAGCACACGAGCTGGGACCTCTCGGGCGGCGTCGCCGAGCTCGAGAAGCTCGTCGACTGGTACGACTCGCTCGAGCCCGGGTCGGCGATCCGCTTCGCGATCCGCGCCCGCGACGGCGGCGAACGCGGCGGCGGCGAGCGCCTGCTCGGCACCATCGGCTTCCACTCGATCGTGCTCGCCCACCGCACGGCCGAGCTCGCCTACGACCTCGCGCCCGAGGCGTGGGGGCGCGGGCTCGCGAGCGCGTGCGTGCGCGCGATCGTGCCGTGGGGCTTCGCGGCGCGCGGCTACCAGCGCATCCAGGCGACGGTCCTCGACACCAACGTCGCGTCGATCCGCGTCCTCGAGCGCGCCGGCTTCGCCCGCGAGGGCCTGCTACGCGGATACCGGCTGGTGCGCGGCCTCCCCCGCGACTTCTGGATCTACGCGCGCCTCGCGGCGGAGCGATCCCCGTGAGCGGTGACGGGAGGCGTGGATCGCGAGGCGCGCTGCTTTTCGTGTGGTTGGGATGCACGTTGCCAGTCGCGGGGCTCGTGGCGCTGGTCGAGCGCTCGGATCACCGCAAGGCTGAGTTCTGTCGGCTCGCCGAGGGAAAGGCGGAGGGCACGATCGTGCGCCTCGAGGAGCAGCGCGGGAAGTACATCCGCTACTTCCCGGTGATCGCGTTCCCCACACCGGACGGCCGCCAGTCCCAGTTCCGGTCGATCTATCCGGACGGCTATCCGCCGTCGCTCTACAAGCTCGACCAGAAGGTCCCCGTGCGCTTCGTTCCGTCGGAGCCGGCTCGCGCCGAGATCGACGATCCGAAGCTGTGTCGACCCGACGTCGACTCGTTCCTCCACCCAGCGCTGTGGTGGATCGGTGGGGTGACGGGCGTTTGCGGGAGCGTCGCGATCGGGCTCGTGGTGGCGCGGCGCCATGCGCGCGATCCGGGAGACTGACGGCGAGGTCCCTCGCGTGGCACGCAGCCACCGCGGGACCGGTGGGCAAGCAGGAAGGCAGGCAGAGGCGGCAGGCCAGCAAATTGTCACGGCCCGGCTCGGTTCTTGCGAATCGGGTGGGTGGCACCCGATCCAGCCCCGGATCCGCGCGAAATCCCAGCGATTTGCCGCACCCGCAGGTCGTGGACCGGTTGACGCCACCGTCAGTCCGCTGACGGCGCTCGTGGGGGAGTGGCCATGTTGGGCAGACAAGCGATCGGCATCGACCTCGGCACCAGCAACTCGTGCATCGCCACGCTCACCGGCACCGAGCCGAGCGTGATCCACAGCACCGAGGGCGACCGCGTCACGCCCTCCGTCGTCGCCTTCGGCCGCAACGGCGAGCGCATGATCGGGGCCTCGGCCAAGCGCCAGGCGGTGGTCAACCCGGTCAACACGATCTTCTCGATCAAGCGCTTCATCGGCCGCACCTACCGTTCCCCGCAGATCCAGGAGAGCATCGAGCGCTTCCCGTTCCGCGTCGCGCCGTCCTCCGCCGGCGACGTCCGCTTCGACGTCGAGGGCCGCCGCTTCTCGCCCGAGGAGCTCTCCTCGATGATCGTCGCCAAGCTCAAGGGCGAGGCCGAGCAGGCGCTGCAGCGTGAGGTCAGCAACGCGGTCATCACCGTCCCTGCCTACTTCGACGACCGCCAGCGCGCCGCCACCAAGGACGCCGGCCGCATCGCCGGCCTCGGCGACATCCAGATCATCAACGAGCCCACCGCCGCGGCGCTCGCCTACGGCCTGCACCGCCAGCAGAACCAGCTCCTCGCGGTCTACGACCTCGGCGGCGGCACCTTCGACGTCTCGATCCTCCAGCAGCTCGGCGGCAAGTTCCGGGTGCTGGCGAGCTGCGGCGACGCGTTCCTCGGCGGTGACGACTTCGACCGCGTGCTCATCGATTGGCTGATCGAGGAGTTCCAGCGCGCCTCGGGCCGCCCGCTGCCCAGCGAGCCCACGGTGCTGCAGCGCCTCAACAACGCCGTCGAGCAGGCCAAGCGCGACCTCTCGTTCAGCCAGTCGGTACGCATCACGGTGCCGTTCCTCGCCGGCGGCCCTACCGGCCCGGTGCACCTCGACGTCGAGCTCGACCGGCGCCGCTTCGAGCAGCTCGTCGGCCCGCTCGTCGACCGCACCCTCGGTCCGTGCGCCACGGCGCTCGCCGACGCCGGCCTGAAGCCCGGCGACGTCGAGGCGGTGGTGGTGGTCGGCGGCCAGAGCCGCAGCCCGATCGTGCAGGCGCGGGTCGCGCAGTTCTTCGGCCGCCAGCCGGTGCGCGGCGTGAACCCGGACGAGGCGGTGGCGATGGGCGCCGCCGTGACCGCCGCCCTCGGCGCCGGCCAGCTCCCCGGCTACGAGCTCAAGGACGTCACTCCGCTCTCGATCGGCATCGAGACCGCGGGCGGCGCCTTCACCAAGATCATCCCCCGCAACACCCCGCTGCCCGCCACGGCGCGGCGCGTCTTCACCACCACCGAGGACAACCAGATCATCATCCGCGTCCACGTCTTGCAGGGCGAGCGCGAGCTGGCCAAGGACAACCGCACCCTCGGCCTCTTCGATCTGGTGGGCGTGCGCGCCGCCCCCAAGGGAGTGCCGAGCATCGCCATCAGCTTCGAGGTCGACGAAGAGGGCAAGGTCCACGTGACCGCGGCCGACGAGGACACCGGCCGCAGCCAGACCGTGCGGGTCTCGGGCCGCGGCGGGCTCGCCGAGAGCGAGATCCAACGGATGATCGACGACGCCGAGCTCCACCACGCCGCCGACGAGCAGGCGCGCGAGTGGCTCGCGGTCCGCAACCGCGGGCTCACCCTCGTCTACCAGACCGAACGGCTGCTCGGGGACCCGAGCGCGCCCCTCATGCCGATCTTCCGCGAGCGCCTCACCGCCATGGTGGCCGACTTCAAACGCCATCTCGACCGCAGCCTGGCGCTCACGGACCGGCACTCGATCGAGGAGCGGCTCGCCGAGCTGGTCTCGCTCTTGCGCGAGCTCGAATACGAGTCCTGACACGGCGCGGCGCGGGGCGCGCAAGTTCGCGACCCGCGAGGCGTTTCGCGCGGTTTCCCCGGACCAACCTTCCTTGACAGGGGCGCCGTTGCCTCGGTAGTTGTGTGCAGGCGTCGGGCCGTGGCTGCTCGTCGTCGGCGGTCCACAAATTGCTTTTGCTACGCGCCTCTCGGTGGCATGATCTGCCCTCGACGCGCTCGGACCCACCTCGCGGAGCACCATGGCGGTCATCGGAATCGACTTCGGCACCACCAACTCGTGTGCGGCGATCCTGCAGGGCGACGAGCCCGCGATCATCGTCAACGCCGAAGGTGAACGCGTCACGCCGTCGGTGGTCGCGATCGGTCGCAACGGCGACCGGCTGATCGGCAACGCCGCCAAGCGCCAGGCCATCGTCAACCCCGAGAACACCATCTTCTCGGTGAAGCGCTTCATCGGCCGCCCCTTCCACTCGGGCGCCATCCAGGACTACGTCAAGCGGTTCCCGTTCCGCATCACCGAGTCGCCCAAGGGCGACGTGCGCTTCGACGCCTCGGGCAAGAAGTTCTCGCCCGAGGAGCTCTCGGCGATGATCCTCACCAAGATCAAGGCGGAGGCCGAGGCGTTCCTGGGCGAGGAGATCAAGCAGGCGGTGATCACGGTCCCCGCCTACTACGACGATCGCCAGCGCAGCGCCACCAAGGACGCCGGCAAGATCGCCGGGCTCGACGTGATGCGGCTCATCAACGAGCCCAC
>CAYMQR010000503.1:0-4146 GCA_964392195.1 uncultured bacterium
GTGGCCGACCACACCATCGCACGCGGCGAAAGGAGCTGGCGGCCCGAAGGGAGTCGGGCCCTCCGAGGTCAGGGGGTGACGCGATCTCGGTGGGCGCGCCTCCGGCGGGCCGTGCAGGGATCGACGTGATCGGCGGTGCGGCGCCGGGGCGTATCGGCGGTCGCGCGGCGCGCGACCCTCCGGGCACCGCTGCCCCATCGTTCGGAGGGACCGCCTCCCGGCGGTCCGCGGCGCCTCGGAGCCGCGCCGTCCAGGCCGAGAGAGATCACGGGTCAGCGAGCGCGAACAGAGATCAGCGGCGTTGCGTGCCCTCGGCTAGGTCGATCGAGGGTTCATCTCGGGCCCGCGCGCGCCGGTCGTCTCGGTCCCGAGCCCGAGTAGCCGCGCGGCGTTGTCGTGGAGCACGTCCCGCCGCAGTCGCTCGTCGCCCTCGGTGGCGATGAGCACCTTCGCGAGCGG
Source organism: uncultured bacterium (assembly GCA_964392195.1). Lineage (GTDB taxonomy): Bacteria > JADJOY01 > JADJOY01 > JADJOY01 > JADJOY01 > JADJOY01. The sequence goes on from CAYMQR010000503.1 coordinate 460, forward strand.
CAGAGCCAGGTAGTAGAAGGGCCAGTCGCTGCCGAACACGATCCGGTCGGGCGGCGCCTCGCCGAGCACGCGGCGCACGCCGGTGAGCGACTGGGACGCGAGCTCGAGCCACACGTTGGGGTAGCGCTTCGCGAGCGCGATGCCTTCCGGATACTGGAGCGCTCCTGCGTGGCCGAGCACGAACGTGGTGTCGGGACACTCGGCGATGGCTTTTTCGTAGCGACGCACTTGAGAGAGGCGGCGCCCGATGCGCGTCTCGATGTCGACCGGACCGCAGTGAAAGAAGACCGGCAGCCCACGCTCGCCGCACAGGCGGCACACGCGCAGGCAGATCCGGTGATCCGGACCGACCATCTGCACGGCCGGATGCAGCTTGATCCCACGGGCGCCGAGACTTTTCTGGCGGTCGAGGATGCGCCGCGCGTCGGGCCTGAGTGGGTGGACGGAGCCGAAGGAGACCAGCTCGCCGTGGCGCCGCGCCTCGGCGAGCCAACGCTCGGCGTTGTCGGATCCGGCGGGTGCCTCGATCGGGAGCAGCACCGAGGTGCGCACTCCCAGGCCCCGCATCTCGCGGACGAGGTTGGGCGCCGTGTGCGTCGCGCGCATTCCGCCGGCGCCCAGTGAGGCCCAGGTGAGATCGCGTCGGAGGCGTGCCAGCGCCTGGGGTGTGTAGTTGCGGTTCGCGTAGACGTCGAGATCGACGGGGTCGCCGGCGGGCAGGTAGTGGTGCGTTTGGGCCGTTTCGCGTGCCAGGTCCACGGTCGCCGGCAGCAGGTACGAGAGCGCCAGGTGCGTGTGCATGTCGATCACGGGCCCGAGCGACGGATCCGCGAGCACCAACGCACCTCGCACCACCTCGAAGTAAGGCAGGCGCGCCAGATCGTGCTGATTCAGAAAGCCGTCGGTCACGGCGCCCCCCCAACGGTACGAGTCCCGGCACGGGCGCGACGGCGACACCGTCCCGCGGCCCCGCCTCCGCTCACGGCTCGAGGTCGGGCAGGGCCGGCACGAAGACCTCGAAGGTCGAGCCTTCGCCCGGCGCGCTGGTCACGCCGATGTACCCGGAGTGGTTCTTGACGATGCCGTAGCAGGCGGCGAGCCCGAGCCCGCGTCCGTGGAACTTGGTGGTGAAGAAGGGCTCGAAGACCCGGGCGACGGTGGCGGCGTCCATGCCGGCGCCCTCGTCGCGCACGGTCAGGCACACGTAGGCGCCGGTGCGGATACCGGCGCGGGTCCGCGCCATCTCCTCGTCCACCTCCACGTTGCGGGTGCGGATCGAGACCTGCCCGCTCTCGCCCACCGCTTCCACGGCGTTGATGCTCAGGTTCACCACCACCTGGCTCATCTGGGTGGGGTCGGCGTCGATGAGCGCGAGCTCGCGCTCGAGGTCGACGTGCATCCGCACCTGGTGCGGGATCGCGCGGCGCTGGAGGGTGAGCACCTCCTCGACGACCGCGTTGAGGTCGACCGGCACCGAGCGGGTCTTGCCGCCGCGCGCGAACGCCACGAGCTGCTTGGCGAGGTCGCCGCCCCGCCGCGCGAGATCGGAGATCTCCTCCACCAGCGACAGCGCGTCGGTGCGGTCGCCGACCTCGCGGCGCAGGATCTCGGTGTTGGTGAGCACCACCGCCATGAGGTTGTTGAAGTCATGGGCGACGCCGCCGGCGAGCGTGACCGTGGCCTCCATGCGCGACGCCGCCACCAGCGCCGCCTCGGCGCGCTTGCGCCGGGTGATGTCGCGGACCACGCCGGTGAAGAGGCGCCGGTCCTCGGTGGCGAGGGCGGTCACCGCCAGCTCGATCGGGAAGATCGTGCCGTCCTTGCGCCGCCCGGTGCCCTCGCCGATCGAGCCGAGCCCGCGCCGCAGGTACCAGCGCAGCAGCTCGCCGGCGCGCTCCGCGACGTCGTCCGGCATGAGCACGCGGATGCTCCGGCCCACCACCTCCTCGGCCGTGTAGCCGAAGATCTGCTCGGCGGCCGGGTTGAACGACTGGATCGTGCCCGCGGGGTCGATGGTGATGATGGCGTCGAGCGCGGTCGCGACGATCGAGCGCACCCGCTCCTCGGTGCGCTTGCGCTCGGTGATGTCCTCGGCGAGCCCGGCGATCCGGTAGATCTCGCCGCGCGCGTCGCGGATCGGGAAGGCGCGGTCGCGGATCCAGCGCACCGTGCCGTCGGGGCGCACCACGCGGTACTCGTGGTCGTAGATGCCGCTCGCCTGCTCCTCGAGGGCGCCGCGTAGCACGCGCTCGCGGTCCTCGGGATGGATCGCGTCCACCCACGTGAGCGCGGAGGCGTAGAGCTCGTCACGCGAGCGGCCCCAGATGCGCTCGTAGGCCGGGCTCACGTAGAGCATCCGGTCCTTCTCGACGGTGGTCATCCAGAACACCTGGTCGATGTTCTCGGCGAGCTGGCGGAAGCGCTCCTCGCTCTCGCGCAGCTCGTCCTCGCGGCGCTTCTCCTCGGTGATGTCGCGCGCCAGCCCCTCGGCGCCCACCACCGCGCCTTGCTCGTCGCGGATCGGGAACTCGTTCACCTCGAGCCAGCGCCGCGACCCGTCCTTGTGGAAGAACTCGACCTCGAAGGCGGGCGGATGGCCGCCGGCGTTGGTGATCTGCTGGTAGCGGTCGATTTCCTGGTTGAGCGGGTTGTCGGTGAGGTGCTCCTCGACGTGGCCGATGATCTCGTCGGGCGTGTAGCCGACCACGTCCACCGACGAGGGCGTGGTGTAGGTGAAGCGGCCGTCGGGGCGGCGCGCGTAGATGAGCCGGTCGTGGAGGCTCTCGACCAGCCGCCGGTAGCGCTCCTCGCTGCCGCGCAGCGCCTCCACGGCGGCGCGCCGCTCCTCCTGCACGCCGGTCGCCGCCGCCAGCACCGCGAGCAGCTCGCGGTCCTCGCCGGTGGCGTGGCGGTCCTCGTCGTAGCCCACCACCAGCGCACCCACGGCCTGCCGTCCGACGCGCACCACCTGCGCCACCACCGTGCACACGCCGGCGTCGCGCACCAGCGGGTCGGTGACCACGAAGCCCGACGAGCGCAGCTTGCGCAGCACCACGCGGTCCTCGCCGTCGAGGCCGATCAGCTCGCCCACGATGGTGCCCTCGAGCAGCATGTCGGTCGCCGGGCCCGTCGAGAAGTTCCACGCGCCGGCCGTCACCAGCCGGTCGCCCTCGGCGCGCTGGAACACGGCGCAGGTGCCGCCGAGCGTCTCGCCCGCGACCACCGTGATGCGCTGCAGCCCGGCGGTGGCGTCCACGCCGAGCCCGGCGAGGCAGCGCGTCACCGCGTGCAGCCGCGCCTCGTGGAGACGGCGCCGGTCGATCTCGCGCTCGAGCCGGCGATTGGCGGCGCTCAGCTCCGCGGTGCGGGTGCTGGCGACCCGCTCGAGCTCGTCGTGGGCGGCGCGCAGCGCGCGCGCGGCGCGGTCGGCGTCGGTGGCGTCGAGGGCGAGGCCGAGGGTGCCGCGGATCGAGCCGTCGGGCGCCCGCAGCGGCTCGACGTAGGCGATGAACGACCGGTCGCGCCACTCGAGCTCGAAGCGCGCCAGCTCGCCGGCGAGGGCGCGGCGGTGGGCCTCGATCGCCGGGAACCGCTCGTCCTCGCTGCGGAAGTAGTCGAAGAGCGTGAGCCCGTTCACCTGCCCCGGCTCGAGGCCGATCGACGACAGCGCCGACCCGCCCGAGGACG
>CAYMQR010000504.1:0-4133 GCA_964392195.1 uncultured bacterium
GCTTCGCACCCCGCGCCCAAGCTCGGCCGGCGCCTGCTAACCTCCTCGCCGTGAGCAGCCGGCGCAAGACCGATCGTACCAAGGACGAAGCCGTGCCGCCGCGGAGAGCGGCGCCGGCGATCCACGTGCGCACGCGCGGGCTCGACGCCGACGACGAGGCGTTCGTGCGCGCCGCCGCGGCGTTCCTCGAGCAGCCGAGCTTCCTGATCCGCGTCGCCGACCTGGTCGGCCGCCCGGTCGAGGCTGCCCTCGACCGGCTCCCCGCCAGGGCGCAGCAGTTGGTGGCGCGAGCCGTCGACGGCGCGCTGGCGCGCGGCCTGGACTGGGCGAGCGGCGGGCTCACCGACCCGCCGGCCGAGATCACCAGCGTCAGCGCCGCGCGCGAGGGGGCGCGGGGTCTCGGCCGCCGCATGAACATCGCCGCGGCGGCGAGCGGCGCGGTGGGCGGGTTCGCTGGCCTGGTGGCGCTGCCCCTCGAGCTGCCGATCAGCACGCTGATCCTGCTGCGCTCGATCGCCGCCACCGCGCACCAGATGGGCGCGGACCTGAACGACCCGATCACCCGCCTCGAGTGCCTGTCGGTGCTGAGTCTGGGCAGCCCGTCGCGCGGCGACGACGCCGCGGACGTGGGCTACTGGGCCACCCGCGTCGGGCTGGCGAGCGCGGTGCGCGAGGCGGCCCGCGCCGCGGCACAGCTGGGCACCGGCGACCTGACCCGGATCGCGTTCGACCGCACGGCGCCGGCGCTGCTCAGGTTGATCGGCATGATCGCCGGGCGCTTCGAGGCGGTGGTGACCGAGCGCGCGCTCGCGCAGGCGCTACCGGTGGTCGGGGCGCTCTCGGGCGCCGTGGTGAACACCGCGTTCGCGCAGCACTTCCACACCGTGGCCCTGTATCATTTCGGCCTTCGCCGCCTCGAGCGCCAGCACGGCGGCGCGGCGGTGGAGAGCCACTACCGCGCCGCGCGCGAGGCGCTCCAGCGGGTGCCGGCGCGGGCGTCGCTCACCGCCGGCACCTGAACGAGCGTCACCCGAGCGACGACGGCGAGGCGCGGCTCTCGCCGCCCGCCGGCGAACACCCGTAGCACGAGGAGCAAGCGCGCGATCATGTGGCTCGTCGGTGACCTGCTGACCCATCGCTTCAACCCGGACCTCGGCGTCGGCCGCGTGGTCGCGATCGAAGGGCGCACGCTCCGCGTGCGCTTCCCGACCGCCAACTCCGAGCTGCGCATGACGACCGCGGCCGACGCGCTCGTGCCGCTGGTCCTCGAGCCGGGCACCCGCGCCCGCCTCGATCCGAGCGGCGAGGAGGTGGTGATCGCCGAGCCGCTGCGCGGGGGTGAGGCCGGCTACCGCCTCGCCGACGGCCGCGACGTGCCGCGCGGCACCGTGTTCCCGCTCGCGCCCGCGGCGTCGGTGGTGGACCGCCTGGCGCGCGGCGAGGTCGGCGACTACCGCGACTTCGCGAATCGCGTCGACGCGGCGCGGCTAGTCACGATGCGGCGCACCAGCGGTCTGGGTTCGTTTCTCGGCGGACGGATCCGGCTCTATCCCCACCAGCTCTACGTCGCCGAGCGCGCCACGGCGACCGACCCGGTGCGCTGGCTGCTGGCCGACGAGGTCGGCCTCGGCAAGACGGTCGAGGCGTGCCTGGTCCTCAACCACCTCGAGCGCACCGGCAAGGCCGAGCGCGCGCTGGTTATCGCGCCGTCCACGCTCACGGTCCAGTGGCTCGGCGAGCTCTACCGCAAGTACCACCAGGTCTTCGTCCACCTCGACGACGACCGCCTGAAGGACGTGGCGCGCGACCTCGGCGCCGACTTCAACCCGTTCGACGCGCACCCGCGCGCGGTGATCGCCGCCGAGCTCTTGGTGGAGCGCCCCGAGCTGGTGCGCGCCGCGGCGGAGGCCGGGCTCGATCTCCTGGTGGTGGACGAGGCGCACCACCTGGAGCGTCCGCCCGGCCAGCCGGGCAACCCGCGCTACCGCGCCATCGCGCCGCTCACCCAGGTGGCCCGACACGTGCTGCTGCTCAGCGCCACTCCGCTCGCCGAGGACGTGAACGGCTTCTTCCGCCTCCTCGAGCTGCTCCGCCCGCACGAGTTCGCGGGCGAGGACACCTTCGAGCACCTCGTGGAGGCCGGCGTCCACCTGCCGCCCTGCACCAGCTCCACGCGGCGGGTCGAGATCGGTGGTCTGCCGCCGCGCGTCGGGCTGCCCGTGGACCTGCCGGAGAGCGAAGGGCTCTCGCGCTGGCTCGAGCTCGAGAGCGAGGTCGTGGCGATGCCGGCGGGCGACGCCGCGGCGCGCAAGCGCAAGCTCGAGCGCTACCGCCGCTGCCTGTCGTCCGCGCAGGCGCTGCCACCGCCCCGCGACGCGGTCCACGCGACCTGGCATCAGCGCGTGGAGGCGGTGTTCGAGGCGGACCCGCGGGTCGAGTGGCTGGTGCGCGAGGCCAGCGCCTGGCACGAGGCGGGCGAGAAGACGCTGGTCTTCGTCGCCTATCCGGAGAGCTTCGAGGCGCTGCGCAAGGTCCTCGAGATCCGGCTTCGGCGCCGCATCGCGGTCTTCCACGAGGGGCTCAACGCGGCGCGGCGGGACATCGAGGTGGCGCAGTTCCGCACGCCCTCGGGGCCGTCGATCCTGGTCTCGACCGAGTGCGGCGGCGAGGGACGCAACTTCGAGTTCTGCCGCCGCATCGTGCTCTTCGATCTGCCGTGGGATCCGCTCGCGCTCGAGCAGCGCATCGGCCGCCTCGACCGCATCGGCCGCAACGTGCCGGTCGAGATCGTGTACTTCCGCGCCCCGCGGGGGCTCGGTCGCGCGGTGGCGCAGGTCATGGAGGCGAGCGGGGTCTTCGCCGCGCCGCTCGCCGGGCTCACCCACGAGCTCGCGCGGATCGAGGCGGAGATCGAGCGCGCGGCGCTCGGCGGCGACGCCATGGACCTGCCGGCGGATCGCTTCGCCCAGGTCATCGGCGACGCGCGCGCCGCGCTCGGCCGGATCGAGACCGGCGCCTACCAGGAGCTCCACCGTGATCCGTACCGGCCCGAGCTCGCGCCAGGCATCCTGGCGCGGATCCCGGCGGAGCTCGAGGCGCTCACCGAGCGCGTGGTCCTCGAGGCGTGCGAACGCTACGGCTTCGACGTGGTGCGCGAGCGCGGGCGAGCGAGCTACTCGATCGAGTTCGGCGCCCACGCGGTCATCGACTCGATCCCGGGAGTGGCGGGCGGCAAGCGCTTCATGGGCACGTTCGATCGCGAGGAGGCGGTCGCCAAAGAGACGATCGACTTCTTCGCCGCCGGACACCCGCTGGTCGAAGGGATCCTCTTCGAGCTCGAGGACGGCGACCGGGGGCGGACCGCGGCGTTCGACCTCATCTGGCCGACCGAGGACGCCGAGGTGGTGCCCTCCGACGACGGCGACGAGGCGCTCGGCCTGTGGGGGGTGCTCGCCATCGTCGAGGACGAGCACGGGCCGATCCGGATCGTGATCGTGGATGGGCTCGGCGAGCGCCGCACCGACTGGGAGGCGCTGATCGGCGACGGGGGCTACGTCACCCGCAGGCTCGACCGCACCGACCTGCCGGACGCCGAGACCTGGGCGGAGGGCATGCGAGCGCTGGCCACGGTGGCGGGCGAGGCTCGCGAGATCGCCGCGATCGCCGCCGTGCGGCTGCTGCGCGAGCCCGACCCGCGCATCGAGGCGTAGGTGCGCCAACCCGGGCGCGCGCCTCGCGCGCCGCTCGATGATATCGGGCGCCGCGACGGCGCGAGTGTCAGTCGGCGTCGATCGGCACGCCGTCCACGCGGGTGCGCTCGCGGAACGCGGCGTCGATGCGGGCGGTGATCGGCCCGGGAACCGTGCCGCGGAGCGGCGCGCCGTCGAGCGAGCCGATCGCCACCACGCGGGCGCCGGTCCCGGTCAGGAACGCCTCGTCCGCGCCGAACAGGTCGATCCTTCCCACGGTCGCCTCGCGATGCGGGATGCCGAGCGACGCGGCGAGCTCGAGCACCGTGGAGCGGGTGACTCCCTCGAGGGCGCCGTCGGTGGCGGGCGGCGTCAGCAGCACTCCGCGCCTCACGAGGAACACGTTGGCGACGCTCGCCTCCGCGATCTGCCCCGCGTGGTTGA
>CAYMQR010000505.1:0-4132 GCA_964392195.1 uncultured bacterium
CCGGTGTCCCCGGACCAGTCGCCGGGCACCGGCGCGGCGCCGTCCAGGTCCGCGGGCGCCGCGCACGGCCCATCGCCCGCGTTCCACGAGTCGACGCACCTCAAGCACCTGTTCGGCTACGAGGTGTTCGGCAAGCCGGCGCTGCGCGTCCAGCGCTGGCGCGACGAGCGCGCCATCCGCGCCTACAAACCGAAGCCCACCGACGTGCTGTCGCCGCCCTTGGTGTGCGTGGCGCAGATGAAGGAGCTGATGACGCGCCACTACCTCGAGGGCCGCTACGCGAGCGGCGTGAAGAAGGTGGCGTGGGTGACGAGCGGCGCTCCCGCCGAGATCCTCAAGGCGTTCGACTTCTTCCTCGTCTATCCCGAGAACCACGCGGCGCTATGCGGCGTGCGGCGCAAGACCGAGGAGATCGCCACCGAGGCCGAGAACGCGGGCTTCTCGCGCGACCTCTGCTCCTACGCACGCACCGACCTCGGCACCGTGCTCTCCGGCAAGACGCCGGTGGGCCGGCTGCCGCGCCCCGACCTGCTCTTGTGCTGCACCAACATCTGCCAGACGGTCCTCTACTGGTACCGCAACCTCGCCGACCTGTTCGGGGTGCCGCTGGTGCTGATCGACACGCCGTTCCTCTACGGCGAGGCGCAGCCGCACCAGATCGAATACGTGAAGCGGCAGATCGAGGGGATCATCCCGATCGCCGAGAAGGTCGCCGGCAAGCCGCTCGACGAGAAGCGCTTCGAGAGCGTCCTCCAGCACGCCCGCGACGCCGCGGACCTGTGGCTCGAGGTGCTCGACCGCTCGCAGAACCGGCCCGCGCCCATGACCGCGTTCGATGGTTTCATCCACATGGGGCCGATCGTCGACCTGCGCGGCGACGCCGTCACGGTGGCGTACTACCGCCGCATGCTGAAGGAGCTCGACGCGCGCGTCGCCAAGGGCGTGGGGGCGGTGAAGAACGAGCGCTACCGGGTGCTGTGGGACAACCTGCCGATCTGGTACCGGATCGGCGGGTTCTCGAAGCTCCTCGCCCAGCACGGCGTGAACGTGGTGGTGTCGACCTACACCTACGCGTGGGGCGAGCTCGCGCCGCTCATCGACCCGGCGCGGCCGCTCGACTCGATGGCGAAGGTGTATCTGCACCCGATCCTCAACCGCTCGCCGGCCGACAAGCTCCGGGTGATGCGGCGCATGGTGAAGGAGTTCGGGCTCGACGGCGTGATCTTGCACTCGGACCGCTCGTGCAAGCCGTATTCGCTGGGCCAGATCGACGAGCGCGAGCTGCTCGCGCGCGAGCTCGGGTTGCCGGCGCTGCTGCTCGAGGCCGACCACTCGGACCCGCGCGCGTGGGCCGACGAGCAGGGCAACGCGCGCCTCGAGGCGTTCGTCGAGATGATGGAAGGGCGCGCATGAGCGCGGCCGCCGGGATCGGCATCGACGCGGGCTCGACCACCACCAAGCTCGTGGCGGTGGACGCCGCCGGGGCGATCCTCGGCCACGCCATCGAGGCCGCGCACCCGCGCGTCGAGGACCAGGTGGCGCGGATGCTCGACGAGCTGCGCGACCGCGTGCGCGCGGGCCTCGCGGTGCCGTCGGTGGCGACCGGCTACGGCCGCAAGCTGGTCCGGGACGTGACCCGTTCGGTGACCGAGATCACCTGCCACGCCCGCGGCGTGTTCGCCGCCCTCGGCACGCCGGGGACGCTGGTCGACATCGGCGGCCAGGACTCGAAGGTGATCCGGGTGGGTACGGGCGGGCGCGCCGTGGACTTCCTGATGAACGACAAGTGCGCGGCGGGCACGGGACGCTTCCTCGAGAACACCGCGAGCCGCCTCGGCGTGCCGCTCGACGTGCTCGATCCGCGCGCCCTCGCCGCCGGCGGCGAGGAGGCGATCAGCAGCACCTGCACGGTGTTCGCCGAGAGCGAGATCATCTCGCTCATCGCCCACGGCGCCGAGCTGGGCTCGATCCTCAAGGGGCTACACCGCTCGCTGATCGGCCGGGTCGGCGCGATGGTGCGCGGGGTGGGGCTCGAGACTCCGCTGATGCTGTCGGGCGGCGTGGCGCGCAACGAGGCGGTCCGCGCGCTCCTCGGGGAGCTCGCCGGCGAGCGCGTGGTGGTCCCCGCCGAGCCCCAGCTCATGGGCGCCTACGGCGCCGCGATCCTGGCGGGAAGTTGATACGAGGAGCGTGCGCCATGCGCACGCGGGTTCCAGACGCCCGCCTCGCACGGTGGAGGCGCCCGCTTCGCCGGGCGCACGCGATCGAGCGGCTTCCCGCCGACGGAGCGGCGGCCTCCAGTCACTCGCTTCGCTCGTGCGGTCGCGCCGATCGTCGATTCCGATCGCAGCCTCTGTCACGAGCGGCGGTCCCCGACGTGGATCGCTCTGGCGAGAGACCGCGAACCGCCGTATACCTGCGCGCCGGAGCGGCGCGGCACCCGGTGATCGGGACGCGCCGGCCGCCAGCCCAGGGATCGGTCGATGTGGAACGCCAGTGAGCGCAGCAGGCTGGACCGCCGCTTCGCACAGAAGCTGTGGCGGCTGCTGCTGATCTTCTGGCGCTCGCCCGAAGCGAGCTGGGGCGCGGTCATGCTGGGCCTCGCCGCGGCGATGGAGCTCGGCTCGGTCTACGGCAGCGTGTGGATCGCCGCCGCCGAGGGGAAGATCCTCGACTCGTTCCAAATCCGCTCGCCGAACGCTTTCGTCCAGGCGATCGTGCTCTTCGTCGGCGTCTCGTTCGGGTTCCTGCTCGTCTCGACGTTCCGGATCTGGGTGCGCCAGTACCTCGAGGTGCGCTGGCGGCAGAACGTCACGGCGTATTACGTCGGCCGCTGGGTGAGCCGGCAGGCGTACTCGCAGGCCGAGCTCCACCGCGGCGAGATGGACAACCCGGACCAACGCATCGCCGAGGACATCCGCGACTTCGTGGCGAGCGCGCTCGGGCTGTCGCTGAGCCTGCTCTCTGCGGTCGCGACGTTGCTCTCGTTCGGCGGGCTCCTGTGGGGCCTGTCGCGCGACTGGCCGCTCAGGATCGCCGGGAACGAGTACCACGTCCCTGGCTTCATGATGTGGGTGGCGATCGGCTACGCGCTGTTCGCGATGTGGATCACCCACCTCACGGGCCGCAAGCTGGTGCCGATCAACTTCGACCGGCTGCGCTACGAGGCCGACTTCCGCTACGCGCTGGTGCGCTTCCGCGACAACATCGAGGGAGTGTCGTTCTCGCGCGGCGAGGACTTCGAGCGCCGCAGCGCGATGCTGCGCTTCCGTTCGGTGCTCGACAACTGGCTCGAGCTGATCCGCGCGCAGCGGAACCTGCAGGTGCTCACGTCGAGCGTCGGGCTCCTGAACGGCATCATCCCGATCCTGGTGAGCGCGCCCGCGTTCTTCGCGGGCGCACTCACCATCGGCGCGGTGGCGCAGGTGCGGATCGCGTACGGCCAGGTCTCCAGCGCGCTCACCTGGTTCGTGAACGGCTACCAGGAGATCGCGCGCTGGCGCGCCAGCATCGAGCGGCTCGCGATGTTCGCGGAGCTCATGGACAAGACCGAGCTCGAGCTCGCGATCGGCCACCGCATCCGGGTCGAGCTGAGCCGCAGGCCCGAGCTGCGCCTGAACGACCTGCGCGTCGAGGCTCCCGGCGGGCGCGTCCTGATCGCGGGCGCCGCCGCGACCCTGGCGCCCGGCGAGCGGGTGGCGATCTCGGGCCCGTCGGGCGTGGGCAAGACCACGCTGCTGCGCGCGATCGCGGGGCTGTGGCCGTTCGGCTCGGGCACCATCGAGGTGCCGACCCACGCGCGGCTCCACTTCGTGTCGCAGCACCCGTACATGCCGATCGGCTCGCTGCGCGCGGTGATGAGCCATCCGGACTCGGACGGGCCGTTCTCGGACGAAGAGATCCGCGAGCTGCTCAGGTTGGTCGGTCTCGAGCACCTCGCGGGCCACCTCGACGAGGTCAAGCAATGGGACCAGTTCCTGACCCCGTACGAGCAGCAGTGGCTCGCGCTCGCGCGGGTGCTGGTCCACGAGCCCGACTGGATCTTCCTCGACCAGGCCACCAACGCCCTCGACGAGGTGAAGGAACAGCGGTATTACGACCTGCTGCGCGAGCGGCTGCCCCACTCGGGAGT
>CAYMQR010000506.1:0-4127 GCA_964392195.1 uncultured bacterium
GGTACGAGAGCAGGAAGAGGTAGGTGTCGATCGCAAGCGGGAAGAGCACGCCCGGCAAGAGCCCCACCGCGAGGATGGCGGTGAGCGCCGCGGTCACCCGCCGCCGCGCGGGGCGCGCGAAGCCGAGTGCGGCGGCGACCGCCGCCGGGATCCACAGCTCGGCCTCGTGGTCGAGGACGCCGGCCAGGTTGCGGGAGAGCGCGAGCACGCTCGGGTGGTGGCTGTCGGGCGTGCCGGGCGCCAGCACGTGGGCCACCGCGAGCGCCGCGGCGGCGAGCGCGCCCGCGCCGATCACGCTCCACGCGCGCCGCTCGCGGACACCGAGCACCGCCGCCAGCAGCGCGAGCGCGAGCGGCAGGTTGACGGCGACCTCGAACGAGCCGAGCGCGACCACCAGCGCGGCGAGGAGCACGCCGGCGCGCGGCGGCCGCCGGGGCTGGTCCGGCTCCGGCGTGAGCGCCGCGAGCGCCAGCCCCGCGAAGATCACGTAGAGCTGCGCCGACCACAGCACGATCCACGTGCCCACCACCGCGATCCGCGGGCTCGCCACGTAGAAGAGCGCCGCGATCGCGCCGGCGAGCCGATCACCCGCGAGCCTCGACACCCAGCGCGCCAGCACCAGCGCGCCGGCCGCCAGCAGCGCCACGCACACCGCCCTCGAGAGGAGCCGCGCCTCGAGCCCGAGCGCGCCGACCGCGGCGAACGCCAGCTTCGCGACCGGCCGGTAGCGCCCGAGGGTGTCGGGGTTGGCGAAGCTCGTGAAGAGATCGGCGGGATGGAGCGGGCCGAAGAGCCACGTGTAGTCCTCGCGCCACCAGCCGAGCGCGAGCGACGGCGCGAACCCGACCAGCGCCGCCGCGACGATCGCCACCGGGACGGCCGCGCGCTCGAGCGCGGCGGAGCGCGCCGTGGAGCTCGGCGGCGCCGAGCCGCGGCCGGTCGATCGAGGGAGGCGGGTCACGACGGAGCCGGTTTGCCAGAGCGCGCCGGGCCCGCACAAGCGCGTGCGCGCTCGGCGCGTGCCGCGCCCGGCCACGGTTGCACGTTCGAGGGGCGTACCGGAAGATGACCCGCCATGAAGCTCTCGCTGGCGGGGATCGAGCTCGAGCTGCGGCGCAAGCGCCGCGGGCCGAGCGGCGGCGCTGGCGCGCCGGCCCACGACGACCCGTACACGCGCATCCCCGTCTGGGTCTTCGCCCGCGAACGTGTGCGGCTCCTCCACGGCGAGTCGATCGACGCGTTCCTGGCTCGCGAGGGAGAGAGCGCCGCCGCCTACGCGCGGGTGCTGGTGACGGGCGAGGGCTACCGCCCGGCGAGCGGCGACGGCTCGGTGCTCGGCGCCGCCCTCGAGGACCTCGCCAGCAACGCGATCCGCCTCGGCTGCGCGTGGGTGCTCGATCCGCACCCGCTCGGCTTCAGCGGCTTCGCGAGCCGCGCCACCAGCGGCTTCGGGCTGGCGCTGGGCGGTCTCGGGTTCGGCTTCGCCTCGCCCGACGGCACCTTCTCCGAGGGGCTGCACCTGCTCGCCACCGGGCTGGTGCCGCGCCGCGAGCCCGCGCCGTGAGCGGCGCCCGCGCAGCGGCGGTGCGCTCGCGCACGCTCCGCTTCCCCGCGCTCACCGGCGGCGCGGCCGAGCACGACACCGCGGACCCGCGCCGCGCCCGGCGCGTCGCCGCGCTCGCGGGCGCAGGGGTGATGGCCATTCTCGCGCTGGCGGGCGCGTTCGAGCCGAGCCGCGCGGGCGTGATCGCGTTCTGGGCCGGTTGCGCCGCGGCCGGCGGGAATCGCGTGCGCGGAGCCGGCGCGCTCGTGGGCGCTGGCACCGTGGCGGTCGCGGCCTTCTACGCGACGCTGGTCGCGGTCGACGCCGTGAGCCACGGCTGGGGTTGGCTCACGGCGCGCTGAGCGCTCGCGGGACCGAGAGCCGTTACCGGTAGCTCCGTGCCGCCCGCGATGGTGATCCAGGTCCGGAAGCGCACCCTCTTCGACCTCACCGGGCTCGGCGCCGCCGCGCGGCGCCACCTGGGACCGCTCGCGGGCCGTCGGTTCGTCCGCCGGGTCGGCGGCCTCGTCGTCGTCGCGCTCCTCGCGCTCGCGCCGCTCGCGGGGCTCGCCGAGCGCCACCTGGCGCGGATCGCGGCGAGCGAGCGGCCGTGGGAGCTCGCGCCACACCAGCGCGGTCCCGAGCCCGCGGGCGGGCTCAAGGTGCGCTCGCTGATCCCGGCGCTCGGCTACGTGCAGCGGCTCGACGAGCGCACCACACCCGTCACCGACCTCAACGCGTGGGGCTTCCACGACGACGACTTCGTGGTGCCGAAGCCGCGCGACGTGGCGCGGATCGCGATCGTCGGCGACAGCATGACCTACGGCCTCGCCGCCGGCCCCGCGAGCGCCACCTTCAGCGGCCGGCTCGAGGCGCTGCTCGCGAGCGGCGCGCTCGACGGCGTGCGCTTCGACGTCACCAACCTCGGCGTCGAGGGCTACCAGGCGCTCCAGAACGACGCGGCGATGCGCCACCTCGCGCTCGGGGCCTTCGACGCCGACCTCGTGATCTACGCGTTCTTCGAGAACGACCTGAGCGACACCAGCCTCGACTTCTACCAGTACCGCGCGCGCTACCCGAAGGCGTGTCGGGGCGGGCTCGGCGACCAGGGCGTGTTCGCCGACTACCTGGGCCCGAGCCCGCTCACGCGCGCGTCGTTCCGGGTGCGCATGCACTCGGCGCTCTACGCCGACTACCGCTATCGCCGCGGGATCTTCCGCTACGAGGTGGTGCTGCCGGCGCTGGATCGGCTGGAGGCGGCGCTCGCCGGCAGTCGGTTCGCCGGCATGCTCGGCTGGGCGCGCCGGCTCACGGTCTTCACCTCGCCGTGCGTCGAGATCCCCGACGGCGAGCGCCTGGCGCTGCTCTCGATCCGCGACATGGCGCGCGTGGCGCGGCGCGCCGGCGTGCCGTTCGTGCTCTTCAAGGTCCCGCAGGGCGAGTTCCTCGGCAGCGGCACGAACCACTACGAGGACCGCTTCCTGCGCTTCGCGATGCGCGGCGCGCGGGCGATCCACTTCGTCGACCCGCAACCGGCGATCGAGGAGCGCATGGCGCGCGAGGCCGTGGGCTTCCGCCAGCTCTGCGCGAGCGACGTCGACTGCCACCCGAGCCCGCTCGGCCACCAGTACCTCGCCGACGCGCTCTACGCCGGGCTCGAGCGCGACGGGCTGGTCGACGCGCTCGCCGAGCGCGTGCGAGCGCGGTCGGGGACGGCGGAGCGCGCCCGGTGAGCGAGCTTCGCCACCGGGCGGGCGCGCTGCTCGAGCGGGTCGGTGGGCTCGCGTGCCGGGCGATGAGTTGGCCTTCGCCACGGCGGCTGCTCGCCGCCGCCGTCCTCGTGGGCGCGTCGCTGCGCGTCGCCGTGCTTCTGCTCGAGCCGGTCAGTCCGCACGAGGCGCACTACCTGCGCGACGCCCGCCACGTGCTCGAGGCCGGGTCGGTGCGCGCGATGTCGGGCTCGGTCCACGGCTGGCTCGCCGCGCTCGGTTACGCGGCGGTCCTCGAGCGCTTCCCCGCGGCGACCGAGCGCGACCTGCGGTGGATCCAGCTCACGTGCTCGCTGCTCGCGATGTGCGGCGCCTGGGGGATCGCGCGGGCGGCGGCCGGCGGCCGCGCGGCCGCGGCGGCGGCGATGGTCCAGGCGCTCACGCCCTCCGCGATCTTCTACGGCGCCTCCGCCGAGCCCTATTCGTCGCACCTCGTGCTGGTGACGATCATGACCGCGTGCTACGTGCGCGCAGTGCGCGGCGGACGGATCGTCGACCTCGCGGCGCTGAGCGTGGTCACCGCGGCCGCCACGCTCCATCACCTGGTCGCCGCGGTGAACGCCCTCGCGCTCGCGGGCCACGCGGCGTTCGGCGGCCGAGCGACGGCGAGGGTCCGGCTGGCTCGGCTGGCGCCGTTGCTCGCCGGCGTGGCGGCGGTGGTGCCGATGGCGGCCGTGGGGAACCCCGGCCACGCTCGCCAGTGGCTCGGCGCCACGATCCCGTACTTCTTCTCGGTGGCGGTGGTGGGCTCGATCGTGGTGTTCGCGGCGCTCCACGACGAGGTCGCGAGCGAGCTCGAGCCGGCTTGGCGCGAG
>CAYMQR010000507.1:0-4113 GCA_964392195.1 uncultured bacterium
GTCGCCGCCGATCCCGCGAGCGGCCAGCTCGGCCTCGAGCTGGCGCACCAGCTCCCGCGCGCGCAGGCCGAGGTTGAGGTCGCCGGTGAAGTCACCGCCGAACACCGAGCCGACGTACACGGCGGTGCGCTTGCGGTCCTCGTCGGCGAGCGGGTCGAGTCCCGCCAGCCGCAGAGCCTGCGCCACCGAGTCGAGCAGCATGAACTGCAGCGGATCGGCCTGCTCGAGCTGCCTGGGCGGGATCTTGAAGGTCCGCCAGTCGAGCTGCCAGCCGCGCACCCAGCCGGCGCGTGCGTCGCGGATGCGATAGGGCGCGCCGTCCGCGCTCACGTAGAGCTCGGAGTCCCAGCGCTCGGGGTCGGGAACGCCGAACGGCAGGGAGGCGTCGCCGCGCGCCGCGAAGCGCTCGATCGCGAAGGTCTCTGGAAGCACCAGCCCGACGCCGAGGACGGCCACGGGCGCGAGCGGGATCGGCGGCGTGTCGGCGCGCGCGGTGTGCGCCAGCGCCGACGCACGCTTGGCCGTGGCCGTCTTGCCGCCCTTGCGCGCCTTCCTGGGCGCGGCGGCGGTCTCCTCCCGCGGGCGCTCGACGACCACGTGGTAGTTGAGCCCGCCGATGCCGAACGCGTCGACCGCCGCGCGGCGTGGCTCGCCGTCGCGATCGGGCCAAGGCTCGGCCGCCTTCAGCGGCCGGAACGGCACCTCGTCCCACGCCACTTCCGGCGTGAGGTTCTGGAGATTCGCGGTGGCGGGGACCGTGCCCTCGCGCATCGCGAGCAGCATCTTCACCAGCGCCGTGAACCCCGCGGTCTCCCGGGTGTGCCCGACGTTGCTCTTGGCGGAGCCGATCGGCCGCGGCGCGCCGCCGACGCCGCCGAGCGCCGCGAACCCCTCGGTGAGGGCGCGGATCTCGGTGGCGTCGCCGACCTGCGTGCCGGTGGCGTGGGCCTCGACGACCTGCACGTCCGCAGGGCTCAGGCCGTCGTGGTACGCGCGCCGGATCGCCTCCACTTGGCCGGCCTGGAGCGGCGCCCACAGGCTCTTGCCGCGCCCGTCGCAGCTCCCGCCGATGCCGCGGATCACGCCGAGCACCTCGCGCCCGGCGGCGCGTGCGTCGGCGAGCCGCTCGACCAGCAGCGCGGCGTAGCCGTCCGAGCTCACGAAGCCGTCGGCGCGGGCGTCGAACGGGAAGCTGCCGGTGCGGCTCAGCGCCTGCGCCTGGCTGAAGAGCACCAGGCTCGACCACTGGTTGTAGCTGCAGCCACCGACGATCGCGCGCTCGATCTCGCCGCGGTGGATGGCCCGCGCCGCCAGGTCGAGGGCGGCGAAGCTCGACGCGCAGGCGGCGTCGACCGCCATGTACGGCCCGTCGGTGCGCAGGTGGCGGGCGATCCAGCCGGCGGCGGCGTTGGGCTGGGTGAAGGGGCCGCCGTCGGGACGGATGCGCGGGTAGCGTCCGCGGGTGCCGTCGACCAGCGCCTGCGCGAGCTCGCGCTGCGATGGTTCGGGAAGCGCGCGGTAGGCGGGGTCCCGCTGGATCGCCGCGGTCATCGACTCGATGCTCGCGGCGAAGCCGATGTCGCTCACCAGCGTGCTGCCGCGCGCATGACCCACGTAGACGCCGACCCGCTGGCCGGCGAGCGCGCCCGGCTCGAGCGCCGCGCCGCGCAGCGCGGCGAGGACCGTGTCGAGGAACCACAGGTGCGCGCGGTCGGCGCTCGCCAGCTCGTCTTCGTCGAGCCCCAGGTGAGAGGGGTCCAGGTCCTCGTCCGGGACGGTGCCGCCGAGCTCGGTGTAGGTTTTGCCGGACACCGCATCGCCAGGCTGGAAGTAGAGTGCTCGATCGAGGCGCGACGCCGGCAGCGGCGCGATCGCGCTGCGGCCGCCACGGAGCAACTGCCAGTACGCGTCGAGGCTGGGCGCCCCGGGGAGCCGCACCGCCATGCCGACGATCGCGAGCGGATCCTGGTCGAGTCGATGCACGAACGCCTTTCTCCGGCTCCCGGGGGAGGGCCGGTCTGCACGAAGCTACGATCGTAGTCGATGGGCGAAGCGGTAAGTCAACCCTAACCATCGGAAATAGCTAACGATTTCTCGGACGCTTCGAGCTGATGCGCGGGCACGCGGCTCCACCGGGCAACGATGAACTCGACTCGGATTAGGATCTTCCCTCATGGCGGGCGGCGACCTCGCGCCGCGGCGAACCCCCGGTGAGCCCGCCTTCGACACGCGATCCCACAGTCGACGTGCTGCGAGGCCTCACGATCGCGGCGGTCACCGCGTACCACCTCCACGCCGACGTTCGCGGGATCGACACCGGTGCGGCACCGGCGCGGGGGTTCCTCGCCGCGCTCGCCGCCGCCGACGTGCGCGCCATGGTCGGCGAAGCAGCCCACACGTTGGTCGCCACGCCGGCGTTCCGCCTCGACCTCTTCCTGTTCGTGACCGGAGTGGTGCTGATGCGCGCTCCGCCACGGGGGACGCGCGAGTTCCTGCGCCGCCGCGCCCGCGACGTGCTGCCCAACTACTGGCTGGGCAGCCTGCTGGTGGCGGTGCTGCTGGTCGCGTTCGCCGCGCTTCGCGCCGCGATCACCCACGCGCCGTTCGCCGACGAGCTCCACCACGGCACGCGGCTCGCACGCGCTCCGTACCGGTTCGAGTGGCTCGATCTGTTGCGGTCGGTGTCGGTGCTCGGCCGCTTCGAGGACGTGCGGACCTTCCAGGTAGTCGCGCCGTCGATGTGGTACGTGATGCTGTTGCTGCAGACCTACGCGATTTTCCCGGGTCTGCGCCGGCTGCGCGAGGCGCTCGGCGCCCCGGGGTTCCTGGCGACGGTGGTCGTCTTCACCTGGGCAGCGCGCGCCGGGGTGTACCGCTTCGATCCGCTACCGAGCTTCGGGCCGAACCCCACCGTCCTCTACTGGATCCCGTTCCGCCTCGCGCCGGTGGCGCTCGGCATGGTCGCTGGCGGGCTCCTGCCGCGCCTGCCACTCGCGCGCTCCTCGCTCGGCGCCATCGCCATCGCCGCCCTGGCCACCGCGTGGCTGGTGGTCACGTTCTGGCTCGCCGCCGACGCGAACCGGCCCGGCACGCTGGTGGGCGTGATCGGACCGGTGGCGCCGCTCGCGCTCGCCGTTCCCGCGCTGTGGTGGCTCGCAGACGCGGTGCGCCGCGCGCCCGCGCTCGGCGCGGCCACGGCGTGGGCCGGCCGGCACTCGCTCTCGATCCTGGTGATCCAGGACGCGCTGCGGCTCGTGGTCGGGACCTGGATCGTGCTGGTGGGCGACCTCGACCGGTGGTTCTGGCCGCTGCTCGTGCCGTACCTGGCGCTCTCCGTCGTGCTGGCACGCTCCTGGGACCCGCGGGTGCTGCGGGTCCGCGAGCGTTGGTGGCCGGCGCGGGCGGCGCTCAGCCCCGCCGCGTAGGGCGCGCGAGGTAGACGACGTAGCGCCGCGCGCCGCGCGCCGGGTGCAGCGTCTCGAGATCGAACCTCGCGGCGCGGATGCGCTTCTCGAAGGTGGGCACGACGGCTTCCGACCAGATCGCGAGCACCCCGCCGGTGCCGAGGGCCGCGTTCGCGCGCGCCAGCGCCGCGGTGCCGAAGACGTGGTCGTCGACGGGATCTCCCGCGCCGGGGCGAGGGCCCTCGTAGAGGTCGAGGACGATCGCGTCGAAGCGCAGCGCCGGCCTCTCGGCGGCGCGCGTGATCACCGCGGCGACGTCGCCGGGACTCACGGTGACCCGCGGGTCGGCGAGCACGTCCGCGGTGAGCCCGGCGAGCGGCCCGCGCACCCAGCGCACCACCGCCTCGTGGAGCTCGGCCACGGTCACGGTGGCGTCCGCCGGCAGCGCGTCGAGCGCGGCCCGCAGCGTGTAGCCCATGCCCAGCCCCGCCACCAGCACGCGCGGGCGCTCGGCGCGCGCGACGGCCCGGCACGCGAGCGTGCCGAGGGCCTCCTCGGAGCGCTGCTGGGTGCTGGTCATCAGCACCTTGCCGTCGCGCAGGATGTGGAAGTCGCGCGCGCCGCGCTGGAGAAGCTCGACCACCCCGTCGGTGGTCTCGATGCGATCTATCGTGAGCCACGGCAACGCCATGAGAGTCGTGCCTCGTGT
>CAYMQR010000508.1:0-4113 GCA_964392195.1 uncultured bacterium
ACGTGCTCAACAACCTGAACCGGGGCCTCGGCCAGCCCGACGGCTACCCGTTCGTGCTGGCGGCGCCCGCGATCGAGAAACTGCGCTTCGTCCACGACGTGATGGAGGCGAGCGCCACACGCGAAAGTGCACCGATCGAGCTCAGCTGCCACGCCCGCGCGAGCAGGGCGCGATAGCCCGGACCAAGTCCGCCCGCCCGCCGGGCTGAAGGTGCGAGGCGGCGCGAAGAATCTTCGAAGGAACGAGCCGAACGTGCGCTTGGGCGCGGGGTTGCGCCCCCCCGCGGCTCTCGTCACCGTGAGCCGCGGGCGGCGCGCGACGCGCTCGCGCGGACACGCGGCAGCGCCGGCGGGCGGCTCATCGCGGACGATCGGCTCGCGGGGGCGGCAGGCCGTGCTCGGCGAGGAACGTGAACGTGTCGTTCCAGAACCGCTGCGCCTGCGGCCGCCACACCACCGCCTCGAAGGCGTGCACCTCGCCCGGGTAGTAGGCGGTCTTGCACGGCACGCCGAGGCGATCGAGCGCCACCTGCAGGCGGCGGGTGTCGTCGAGCAGCGGGTCGCGGGTGCCGACGCCGGCGAAGAAGGGCGGTAGCGGCCGGTCCGGGGGCACACCGCGCTCGAGGATGGAGAGCGGGTCGGCGAGCTCGCGCGCGGCGGTGGGGGTCTCGTCGTCGATCCCGAGGTACGCCTCGCAGGTCTCGGCGATGCGGTCGGCGAGCCACGGCGCCAGCTTCTTGCGGCGGCGGAAGCGGCCGTGGTCGGAGACCTGCAGGATCCCGCACGCCGGCAGCGCGGCGGCCGGCACCCGCGCCAGCTCCCACACCGCGCGGGTCCACGGCTCGGGGCGGCGGTAGCAGGTGAGCACGGTGAGCGCGGCGGTGAGGTTGGCGCCCGCCGACTCCCCCGCGACGATGATCCGCGACGGATCGGCGCCGTAGTCCGCGGCGCGCTCGGCCACCCACGCGTAGGCGGCGCACGCGTCCTCGAGGGCCGCCGGGAACGGATGTCGTGGCGCCAGCCGGTAATCGATGTTGAACACCACGTAGCCGCGCCGCGCGAACGAGAGCCCCATCATCCAGTGGCTGTCCTTGGAGAGGATGCGGAACCCACCGCCGTGGATGTAGAGCACCGCCGGCGGCGGCGCGGGGCGCGCGATCGGCCGGTAGACGTCGAGCCGCTCGTGGGGCGCCGGCGACGGCCGGTAGGGCACGTCGCGCACCACCTCGACACCGTGCGCGGCCGGGTCGGCGAACGGGTGGAGCCGGCCCAGCCGCGAGAGGCTGCGGAGCGTCACGTCGATCGTGGCGCTCCCCACCTTGCGGCGCGCACGTTCGCGGAGAGACGGAGGCGGTCGATGGGCGGTCATCGGAGGGTCGCGGCGGCGACGCGCCGGGATAGCCGGGGCCGCCGCCACGGTCAACGAGGCCGGGCGATCCACGGGCTCGTGCGGCGCACCCGTGAGGAGCGGTCGAGTGGACGCGCTCCTGGGATATGATCGGCCGGCTCGTCGCGATCCCCGATCGGCGCGAGCCTCCGCCCGAGCGATGGAAACCACCCGCACCGCCGCCACCCAGCCACTGCGCTTCGTGTGCGAGCAGTGCAGGACCGCGTACGCGGCGACCTCGCTCGAGGTGGGCAAGGCCTATCGCTGCCGGCGCTGCGGACACTCCACGCGCTACCGGGGCCCGACCGCCGGCTCCGCGTCCGGCGCCGAGGGCTCCACCCACGGCACGCACCCGTCGGACGCCCAGGCCACCGTGGTGAGCCCCGTGCCGACGCCCGCGGACGGCACGCCAGCGGTCGGCGAGCCCAACCACCTCACCGCGATCAACCTCGATCCGGCCGAGGACTCGGCGTTCATCCGGTTCTCCGACGATCCCGGCGCCGCGGTGTCGTTCGACGACCCGCCGCGCGCCGCCGATCCCCCGTCCGCGGCCGAGTCGGCTCCCGAGAGCCGCGACTGGCTGATGTCGACCTTCGACCAGGACGAGCGGCCCACCGCCCCCGCCGACTCGATCCCCCGCCCGGCCGGTCACCACACGGCCGCGCCCGATCGCGGCCTGCCCACGCTCGCCTCGGGCATCACCCCGCTCGTGCCGCCCGAGCCCGCCGCGGCGGTGCCGGCTGCAGCGCCGCCGCCGGTCACGCCGCCGCCCCGCCGCACCTTCGGCCGCTACGAGATCGTCGCGGAGATCGGCCGCGGCGGCATGGGGATCGTCTACAAGGCGCGCGACCCCGAGCTCGACCGCTTCGTCGCCATCAAGACGCTCATCGGCGGGCAGGCGTCCAACCAGGCCGCGATCAAGCGCTTCGAGCGCGAGGCGCGCACCATCGCGCGCCTCGCGCATCCGGCGATCGTGCCGATCCACGAGTACGGCGAGATCGACGGCACCCGCTACCTGGTCATGGAATTCGTCGAGGGGCGCACCCTCGTCGACCTCGCCAAGGGCGAGCGCGGCAACACCCGCGCCTCGCTGATGCTGATGTCGAAGGTCGCTCGCGCGCTCGCCTACGCCCACGGCGAGGGCATCGTCCACCGTGACCTGAAGCCGGCGAACATCATGGTCGACGCGCGCCGCGAGCCGCGGGTCATGGACTTCGGCCTCGCCAAGGACCTCGACTCGGCGCAGAGCATGCTGTCGCAGACCGGCGATCTGATGGGCACGCCCAACTACATGGCGCCCGAGCAGGCCGACGGTCGCATCCACGAGGTCGACCAGCTCAGCGACGTGTTCAGCATGGGCGCGATCCTCTACGAGCTGCTCACCGGCTCGCCGCCGTTCCACGGCGCGGCGCTCGCCGAGACGCTGCGCCAGGTGCTGTTCGAGGACCCGCCGCCGATGCGGACCTTGAACCCCAAGCTCGACCCGGAGCTCGAGCGCATCACCCTCAAGGCGCTCGAGAAGCAGCGCGACGCGCGCTACCCGAGCGCCGCGGCGCTCGCCGACGACCTCGATCGCTTCCTGCAGGGCGAGGAGATCTCGGTCGCCGCGCCGTCGGTCCTGACGCGCGTCACCAGGACGGTGCGGCGCAAGAGCGGCTGGGCGCGCGGCGCGGCGGTGGCGGTCCTGGCGGCCGCGGCGGTCGCGGGCGGCGCCGCGTACCTGCTGCGCGACCCGCTGGGCGGAATCCGCGAGCGGCTCGGCAGTCGCGACGCCGAGGTCCGCCAGCGCGCCGTCGAGACCCTCGCCACCGACCGCAAGGCGGGCCGGATCGCCGAGCCCAAGCGTGCGGCGCCGGCCTTCGAGCTGGTGACCAAGGCGCTCGGCGATCCGTCGCTCGCGGTGCAGCTCGCCGCCACCCGCAGCCTCGCCGACTGGCGCGGCCTGCTGCCGCCGACGGCGGAGCGGGAGCGCGAGGCGCTCGCGCGCGCGGTCGAGCCTAACCTCGAGGTGGACGCGCCCGCCGAGCTGCGCCTGGCCACCCTCGACGCCATCGAGGCGCTCCACCTCACCGCGGCCCAGGAAGCGCTGATGTTCATGGTCACCGACCTGCGCGAGGACCAGGACGTGCAGCTGCGCGCCGTGCGGGTGCTGGGCGCGGTCGGCAAGCTCTCGGCGTTCCCGGCGCTGATGCAGGTGCTGAACCGCGGCGGCGTGTACCGCGTCGAGGCGCAGGCCGCGATCGACCGCCTCGCCACGCCCAGGCAGCCGGGGGTCGCGATCGGCGCTCCCGACGGCGACAAGGTCGGCCTCGGCGACCTGCCCGCGGCGATCCGCGGCTTCGAGAAGGACCTGGCCGGCAACCGCGCCCGCGAGATGGAGGCGCTCGAGGGACTCGGTATGGCGCCGAGCCCCACCCGCCAGGCGGACTCGCTGCGCCAGGCCCTCGAGCAGGGCACTCCCACGCAGCGCCTGAACGCCGTCTACCAGATCTCGCAGCGGCGCATCCCGGGCGCCGAGAAGCTCCTGCTCGGCGCGATCTCGGACATCGACTCGAGCGTCGCCCAGGCGGCAGCCACCGCGCTCGCGTCGATCGCCGGCAAGAGCTGCCGCGACGAGCTCGAGGGCGTGCTCCGGACCGGCGGCGCGCGGGCCCGCGCGGCGGCGGCGATGGGCCTCGCCGAGCACGCGTTGCCCGAGTCCCACGACCCGCTCATCGTGGCCCACGG
>CAYMQR010000509.1:0-4110 GCA_964392195.1 uncultured bacterium
CGAGCGGCCCGATGGTGTGCTCGTTCTGCGGCAAGACGCACGACGAGGTGCGCGGGCTCGTCGTCGGTCCGACGGTCGCGATCTGTGACGGCTGCGTCGGGCGCGCGCACGAGCTGGTCGCCGGTGAGCCGAGCGGCGAGGAGCCGTGCGGCGACGAGGAATCGAGCGGCGCGGAAGCGAGAGAACCCGAGCGGTTCCGCGTTCGCCTCGATGTCGGCGGCGCCACGCCCACCTCCGCCTCGCGTCCGCCGCGCCTCGAGCCGGGCGACCGCATCGCCGTCGTCGCGCCCGCTGGAGCGTTCGACCCGGCGGCGCTCGCGCGCGGCGTCGAGCGGCTGCGTGCGCGTGGCTTCGAGGTGGTCCAGCGCGCCGACATCGGCGAGCGGGTGCGGTACCTGGCCGGACCCGATCGGCGGCGCGCCGCCGAGCTGGAGGAAGCCCTCGCCGATCCCGCGGTGAAGGCGGTGCTGTGCGCGCGCGGCGGCTACGGCTCGGCGCGGGCGCTCGAGCACGCGCTCGCGCTCGCGAGCGGCGGGATCGCGCGCCCCAAGATCCTGGTCGGCTACAGCGACGTCACGTTCCTGCTCGACGCGATCACCTGCGAGACCGGGATGGTCACGTTCCACGGCCCGCAGGTGGCGGTGGATCTCGCCACTGAGAGCTTCGAAGAGTCGCTCGACGATCTCCTCGACACCCTCGGCGGGCGCCGTTTTCCGGGGCGTTTCCAGGCGCCGCGCCTCACCGCGCTGGTGGGCGGCAGCGCCGAGGGCCAGCTCCTCGGCGGTTGCCTGTCGATCCTGGTCACGATGATCGGCACGCCGTGGGAGCCGAGCTTCCGCGACTCGATCCTGTTCCTCGAGGACATCGCCGAGCCCGCGTTCCGCATCGACCGCATGCTCACGCACCTGCGCCAGGCGGGTTGCCTCGCCGGCGTGCGCGGCGTCGTCATCGGCTACCTGAAGGACCTCCGCGCGCCCGAGGGCACCACGATCGAGGAGGTCTTCCTCGACACCCTCGCACCGCTCGGGATCCCGGTGGCCATGGGCCTCCAGGCGGGCCATGGTGCGCCGTGCCGCACGCTGCCGCTCGGGGTGCGCGCGCGCCTCGACGCCGACGCCGGCACGCTCGACATCCTCGATCCCGTGGTCGACTGAGCGCCGCGCACGATCGTCGCGCGCCGCTCGCTGGAGAACCGCAAGCCGTGAACGACTCCGCTGCGATCCGCAAGGTGCACCTCGTCGCCATCGGCGGCACCGGGATGGGCTCGCTGGCGTGCCTGCTCCGCGAGGCGGGCTACGCCGTGACCGGCTCGGACCACGCGCTCTACCCACCCATGAGCGACATCCTCGCCGGCGCGGGCATCGCGGTGCGCGAAGGGTTCGATCCGAGCCACATCGACGCCGACGTCGACCTGGTGGTGATCGGCAACGCCGTGTCGCGCGCCAACGTCGAGGCGGTGGCGGCCACCGAGCGCGGGCTGCGCCTGGCGTCGTTCCCTTCCGCGCTCGAGGATCTGTTCCTGCCGTCGCGGCACCCGGTGGTGGTGGCCGGGACACACGGAAAGACCACCACCACCTCGATGACCGCGTGGCTGCTCGAGAGCGCGGGGCTCTCACCCGGCTTCCTGATCGGCGGAAGCCCCGCGAACTTCGGGAGCGGCGCGCGGCTCGGCTCGGGGGCGCCGTTCGTGATCGAGGGCGACGAATACGACACCGCGTACTTCGACAAGGGACCCAAGTTCCTCCACTACCGCCCACGCACCGCGATCATCGGCAACGTCGAGTTCGACCACGCCGACATCTATGCCGACCTCGAGGCGGTGCTGCGCGCGTTCGAGTCGTTCGCGCGGCTGGTGCCCGCGGACGGGCGGCTCTTGCTCCACGAGGCCGACCCCCACACGCCGCGGCTCGCCGCGGCGGCGAGCGCGCGCGTCGAGACGGTGGGGCGGGGCGCGAGCGCGGACTGGCGGATCGTCCACGAGGCGGGGGGTGCAGCGGGGACGTCGTTCCAGGTGGTGCGCCCGGCGTGGGCGGGGGGGGATCGGCTGGGGCCGTTCGTGCTCTCGCTCGCCGGTCAGCACAACGTCACCAACGCGACCTTCGCGATCGCGGCCTGCCACTCGTTCCCTATCGCGGGCGAGAAGCTGGTCGCGGGGCTGGCGCGCTTCGAGGGCGTGAAGCGGCGCCTCGAGGTCGTCGGCGAGGCGCGCGGCGTCACCGTGATCGACGACTTCGCGCACCACCCCACGGCGGTCACCGCGACGCTCGGCGCCCTGCGCGGGCGCTACCCGGGTTCGCGCGTGTGGGTGGTGTTCGAGCCGCGCTCGGCGACCAGCCGCCGAGCGGTGTTCCAGGAGGGCTTCGCGCGCGCGTTCGCGGGCGCGGACCGCGTGGTACTCGCGCCGCTCTGGGAGCCGCACAAGATCCCCGAGGGGGAGCGGCTCGACGTGGCGCGGATGGTGAGCGACATCGAGGGCGCGGGCACCCGCGCGACCGCGCCGGGTGGAGTCGACGAGATCGTCGCGGAGGTGGCCGGCGAGGCCAGGCGCGGCGACGTGATCACCGTGCTCTCGAGCGGCGGCTTCGGCGGCATCCACCGCAAGCTGCTCGCGGCGCTCGCCGCGGCGCCGGCGCCGTAGACGCACGCTCGGCATGGAGGGCGCGCCTCCGGCGCGCCGCGAAGGCGAACGTGAGAGGGTTCCGCCATTGCACGCTGCTCGCGGGCCTGCTAGGTGCTCCGCGATGCCGAAGTTCCCCGAAGAGGCGTGGAGTGGTCCGCTCCGGCTGGAGACCGAGGCCGGCGAAGAGGAACGCCTGGTCGCCGGCGGCAGCGTCGCCGACACGGTGCGCAAGCTGCTCGCGGCCGGGCAGGTCCACGAGGCCGCGCGCACGCTGCGGATGGTGGCGGGGGCGAGCGGCGTCGGTGATCAGCTCGTCGAGGAGATCACCACCGCGGCGCCGCTGGTGCGCGCCAACGTGCTGCGCATGTTCGTCGAGGCGCGTGACTACGCACGCGCCGCGCGCTGCTGCGAGCGCATGGACGACCACGCCCACGCGGCCGAACTGTACGAGCGCGCCGGCCAGCTCGATCGCGCAGCCGACGCGTTCCTGACCGCCGGCCTCCGCGAGCGTGCCGCGACCGTGTTCGAGCGCAAGCAGGACTTCGCGCGCGCGGCCGAGCTCTATCTCGAGGCGCGGCTCTTCCTGAAGGCGGCGCAGAGCTTCGAGCGCGCCGGACGGTTCCACGCGGCGGGCGAGCTCTACGCGCGCCTCGCCAAGTGGTCGAAGGCGGCGGAGGTGCTGCAGCGGGTGACGGCGCAGGAGCCGGACTACCTCAAGGCCACGCTCCTGCTCGGCAAGCTCCTCAGCGCCGCGCGCCAGCCGGTGATGGCGGCGCAGTGCTATCGCCACGCGCTGCAGACCTACGGGTTACGCCAGGACTCCCTCGAGATCCAGTACCGCCTCGCGGCGCTGCTGCGCGACAGCGACCGCGTCGACGAGGCGGTGCGGCTGCTGCGCGACCTCGCCGACGTCAGCCCGGGCTACAAGGACGTGGACGACCAGCTGGGCTCGCTCGGCGCAGGGGAGGAGGGCGAGCCGCTCGCGGCCGAGGTCGTCGAGGCCGTCCCGCTCGGCGCGGGCGGGGAAGGCGAGGTCGCGGGCCTCGATCTCGTCGCGGTCGACGCCGACGTCGAGTTCCTGCGCAAGGTGCCGATCTTCGCCGAGCTGAGCGCGAGCGAGCTCCACGACCTGCTCCCCCACTGCGAGCGCAGGCGCTACACGCCGTCGAGCGTGGTGGTGCGCGAGGGCGAGAGCGAGCACCGGCTGGTGGTGGTGAAGGAAGGCCGCGCGCGGGTGGTGGCGGGCGCGGTCGGCGCCGGCGGCGAGCGGGTGGCGCGGACGCTCGAACCCGGCGACACGTGGGGAGAGCTCGCGCTGGTGCGCGCGCGGCCGGCGCGCGAGGCGGTGATCGCCGAGGACACGCTCACGACGCTCGAGCTCGATCGCGCCACCTTCGAGGGGCTCGCGCTGGCGAGCGACCGGTTCGCGGCGCGGATGTATCGCGTGTTCGTCGAGCGGCTGGCCGAGCGCGTCGCCGAGCTCGAGCGCG
>CAYMQR010000510.1:0-4085 GCA_964392195.1 uncultured bacterium
GGCGCCTGAGGTTTCCGGGCTGAACGGGCGGCGCCGCTCACCTCTCGAGGGCGCGGGTCCCGCCGCGCCATCGCTGGTCCCGGCGTCCCAGCCGGATCTTCCCGCCGCGCGGGCATTTTTCCCGCGAACCGGCGGAGATAGAGTGCGCGCCGGCCGCCCCGCCCCTGGCCTACGACGTGCTTGAGGCGTGGCGACGTTCCGTTTCCGATGGCCCCATCGCTCGGGCACGTCCGCTCCGTGAGGACGCGCCAGGAAAGCCCAGGTTCCCCGCCATGATCACCCGTGACGAAGCGAAGCTCTTGCGCCTCAAGCTGGAGCGCCTGTCCCAGAACCTGTGGTGGGCGTGGCACCCCGAGGTGATCCAGGTCTTCCGCCAGCTCGACCCCGACCTGTGGCGGCGCTGCGACCACAACCCGGTCGCGATGCTGCGCAACATGAGCGACGCGCTCATCATCGAGCGCTCCCACGACCTCGAGCTCAACGCGCGCATCGAGGGCGCGTACCGCAGCCTCGAGACCTATCTGACCGACACCCGCACCTGGGCGATCGCCCACGCCGGCGCGCTGCTGGCGCGTCCGGTGGCCTACTTCTCGGCCGAGTTCGGCCTCCACGAGTCGCTGCCGCTCTACTCGGGCGGCCTCGGCGTGCTGGCCGGCGACCACATCAAGAGCGCCTCCGACCTCGGCCTGCCGCTGGTGGGCGTGAGCCTGCTCTACCGCGAGGGCTACTTCCGGCAGTGGATCGATCGCTCGGGCTACCAGCGCGAGACCTACGCGAACTTCGACTCCTCGGTGCAGCCGGTGCGCGAGGCGATCGGCAAGGACGGCCGCAAGGTCATGATCGAGGTGCCGGTCGGCTCGAACGGCTCGGTGATCCACGCGCGCGTGTGGCGGGTCGACGTCGGGCGCGCGAGCCTGGTGCTGCTCGACCCGCACGTGCCCGAGAACGACGAGCGCGACCGTGCGGTGGGCACGCGCCTCTACGGCGGCGACCGCGAGACCCGCATCCGCCAGGAGATCCTACTCGGCGTGGGCGGCGTGATCGCGCTCAAGGCGCTCGGGATCGTGCCCGGAGTGGTGCACCTGAACGAGGGCCACAGCGCCTTCGCGGTCCTCGAGCTCGCGCGCCAGCGCATGCACGAGGACGGCATGAGCTTCGCGGACGCGATGCGCGAGGTGCGCCAGAAGGTGGTGTTCACCACCCACACCCCGGTAGAGGCGGGCCACGATCGCTTCGAGCCCGACCAGGTCGAGGCGCACCTCGTCGGCCTGCGCGAGAGCCTGGGGCTGAGCCGGGAAGGGCTCATGTCGCTCGGCCGCGTCAACCCGCAGGACGCCGGCGAGCCCTTCTGCATGACGGTGCTCGCGCTCAAGTGCGCCACCAAGTCGAACGGCGTGAGCGCGCTCCACGGCCGCGTCACGCGGCGCATGTGGCACTCGTTGTGGCCCCATCACAGCGAGCAGGAGGTGCCGATCGGGCACGTCACCAACGGAGTCCACGTGCCGACCTGGCTCGCCCCCGAGATGCGCTTGCTCTACGACCGCCACCTGCGCGCCAACTGGCCCGTGCACCTGGCGCACCCCGAGACCTGGATGGGGATCGACGAGGTCCCCGACATCGAGCTGTGGGAAACGCTCCAGATCCTCAAGTCGAAGCTGGTGCGGTTCGTGCGGCGGCGGCTGGTCCAGCAAGGCGAGCACGCGGACGGGCTCGATCCGAAGGTCGCGGAGATGGTGGCGGATGCGTTCGATCCCAACGTGCTCACGATCGGGTTCGCGCGGCGCTTCGCCCAGTACAAGCGCGCCACGTTGATCCTGCGCGACCGCGAGCGGCTCAAGCGGATCCTCACCAGCACCTCACGCCCGGTGCAGATCATCTTCGCCGGCAAGGCGCACCCGCACGACGAGATCGGCAAGGGGCTGATCCGCGAGATCCGCCACGCCATGGCCGATCCGGCGTTCCAGGGACGGCTCGCGTTCATCGACGACTTCGACATCAACGTCGCGCGCCATCTCGTACAGGGCGTCGACGTGTGGCTCAACAACCCGACGCGGCCGCTCGAGGCGAGCGGCACCAGCGGCCAGAAGGTGCTGCTCAACGGCGGCCTCAACTTCTCGATCCTCGACGGCTGGTTCCCCGAGGGCTACGACGGCCAGAACGGCTTCGCGATCGGCACCGGCGAGGTGCACGTCTCGTCGCAGGTCCAGGAGGAGCGCGACGCCGCCGACCTGATGCGGGTGCTCGAGGACGAGATCGTGCCGCTCTTCTACGAGCGTGACTCGTGGGGGCTGCCGGTGCGGTGGCTGGCGCGGGTCAAGCGCGCGGTGCGCACCCTCGGCTGGCGCTTCAACACCGACCGCATGGTCATGGACTACGTCACCCACTGCTATCTCCCCGCCGCCGGCGCCTGGTCCTGCGAGGTCGACCCGCACTGAGTTTTTCGGGGTCTTCGTCAAGACCCCGCCCCACGAAAAACGTGGTTTTCGTGGGGCCCCACCCCAAAGGCCGCCGCGAAAGCGGCGCGTGCCTCAGGCACGCGCCCATTGGCGAGTCCGGGCGTGGCGTGATCGGGGATCACTAGCGGTCGCGGGTCCCGATCCGGTTGCGGAGGGGCGCGCGCTGCGCGCCCGGCGAGACGCGCGGGCGCTGCACCGGCGACGACGTGGATCCCGGTCCGCCGGGACCCACGGGTGCTCCGGTTCCACGCGTCGTCACGCTCATCCCTCGCGCCGACCCACTCGGCGCGCGCGCCTGCTAGGCTTCGGGACTCGCCGCGAATCGATCCCGCGGCGCGTCGATCGGCGCCGCGTCCGACGCGGGCCACAGCACGGAGGAGGACGCGATGCGAGTCGCGATCACCGGGGCCACGGGGTTCGTCGGTCGGGCGCTGTCCCGGGCGCTCGGCGACCGGGGAGACGAGGTCGTCGCGTTCACCCGCGACCCGGAGTCCGCCGCCGACCGGCTCGAGCCGGAGGCGGTCGCGGTACGCTGGGACCCGGACGACGTGATCGGGATCGCCGCGAGCCTCGCGGGCGTGGACGCGGTGGTGAACCTGGCCGGCGAGCCGGTGGTGGGGAAGCGCTGGAGCGCCGCGCAGAAGGCGCGCATCCGCGACAGCCGCGTCGACGGTACCCGTGCGCTGGTCCAGGGGATCGCGCTCGCCGAGCCGCGCCCGTCGGTGTTCGTGAGCGCGTCCGCGATCGGCTACTACGGCGTCTCGGGCAACCAGGAGCTCGACGAGCGCGCGCCCAGCGGCAGCGACTTCCTCGCCGGCGTGTGCCGCGACTGGGAAGCGGAGGCGGTGAAGGCCGAGGACGCCGGCGTGCGCACCGTGGTGATCCGCGTCGGCGTGGTCCTCGGCGAGGGCGGCGGCGCGCTTCCCAAGCTGCTCCTGCCCTTCAAGCTCTTCGTCGGCGGGCCCGCCGGCGACGGCCAGCAGTGGGTGTCGTGGATCGCGCTCGACGACCTCGTCGGCCTGATCCTGTTCTCGATCGACCAGCAGCGCGTGCGCGGCGTGCTCAACGGCACCGCGCCCAACCCGATCACCAACCGCGAGCTCTCCGAGACGATCGGCCACGTCCTCGGCCGGCCGTCCTTCCTGCCCGCGCCGAGCTTCGGCATCAAGGCGCTCCTCGGCGAGGCCGCCACCGTGGTGCTCGACGGCCAGCGCGTGGTGCCGGCGCGCGCGCTCGAGCTCGGCTATCCGTTCCGCTTCGTCGAGCCCGACGCCGCGCTGCGCGCGATCCTCGGGAAATGACGCGGACGCGCTCGCTCCACGACCTCGCCCGCGCCACGCCCGAGCGGATCGGCTGGGTCTGGCTCGACGCGCCGGACGAGGGCGCGTGGACCTACCGCGCCGCCGCCGCGCGTGTGGGCGGCGTGGCGCGGGCGCTTGCCGAGCGCGGCGTCCGCCCCGGCGACCGGCTCGCGGTGGTGGGCGCCAACCACCCGGCGTGGGTGCTGCTCAAGGAGGCCGCGGTCCAGTCGGGGCTCACGTTCGTGCCGGTCGGGAGCCGGCTGGCGCCGCCGGAGCGCGACTGGATCCTGCGCAACGCCGAGCTGCAGCTCGTGCTCGGCGATCCGTC
>CAYMQR010000511.1:0-4080 GCA_964392195.1 uncultured bacterium
ATGTTGGGCGAGCGGCCCATCACGTTCCTCGACACCCCGGGCCACGAGGCGTTCACCGCCATGCGCGCCCGCGGCGCCAACGCCACCGACATCGTGATCCTGGTGGTGGCCGCCAACGACGGCGTCATGCCACAGACGCTCGAGGCCGTCGCCCACGCGAAGGCCGCCGAGGTCCCGGTGGTGGTGGCCGTCAACAAGATGGACCTCCCGGACGCGAACCCGGACAAGGTGCTCCAGCAGCTCGCCACAGCGGGCCTGGTGCCCGAGGAATGGGGCGGCGACACGCCGGTGGTCCGCGTCAGCGCCAAGACCGGGCTGGGCGTGGAGGATCTGCTCGAGATCGTGTTGCTGCAGGCCGACGTCCTCGAGCTGACGTCCAACCCCAACAAGCCGGCACGTGGCGTGGTGATCGAGGCCAAGCTCACGCGTGGCCGTGGTCCGGTGGCGACCGTGCTCGTCAACGAGGGCACGCTGCGGGTGGGCGACTCTTTCATCACCGGCAAGCAGTACGGCAAGGTCCGGGCACTGGTGAGCGAACGCGGCGCGCTCGTCCGCGAGGCCACGCCGGCGATGCCGGTGGAAGTGCTGGGGCTGTCGGGAGTGCCGAAGGCCGGCGACCTGCTCTTGGTGGTCAAGGACGACGCCAAGATGAAGCAGTTCATCGACGAGCTGGTGCGCAAGCAGCGCGAGTCGACTCAGGCGGCTCCGCAGAAGATGAGCCTCGAGCAGTTCTACGAGAAGATGGCGGCGGGCGAGGCGAAAGAGCTGCGCATCGTCCTCAAGGCCGACATGCAGGGCTCGGTGGAAGCCGTGACCACCGCCCTGGGGAAGCTTTCGACACCCAAGGTCGAGGTCAAGGTGCTGCACGGCGGCGTGGGCGCGATCGCCGAGTCGGACGTCATGCTCGCGAGCGCCTCCAACGCGGTCATCGTCGGCTTCCACGTCCGGCCCGAGGTCAACGCCCGAATCCTCGCCGAGAAGGAAGGCGTGGACGTCCGTTGCTACTCGATCATCTACGAGCTGCTCGACGAGATGCAGAAGGCCATGACCGGCCTCCTCGAGCCCGAGTACCGCGAGCAGATCCAGGGACGCGCCGAGATCCGCGAGATCTTCACCATCCCCAAGGTGGGCGTGGTGGGCGGCTGCATGATCACGCACGGCACGGTGTCGCGTGGCGCGAAGGCGCGACTGCTGCGCGACAACGTGGTGGTCCACGACGGCAAGCTCGGCAGCCTGCGGCGCTTCAAGGACGACGTCCGCGAGGTCAAGGAAGGCTTCGAGTGCGGTCTGTCGTTCGACGGCTACAGCGACATCAAGCAGGGTGACGTGGTCGAGTCCTACATCCTCGAGGAGGTCCGGCCCACGCTCGCCTGAGCCACGGGGCTAGACTGACCGGGCGGCCGAGCTCGCCGCCCAGCTCGCCCCGCGGACGGGCGAGCTCGTCGACCGGACGCGCCATGCAGGACTTCGACGAAGCGGGGATGGTGGTCGGCGTCGGCTGGGTCGACCTGCTCATCCCCGAGTCGCGCTCGCTCAAGGAGAAGCGCAAGGTGGTGCGCAGCACCGTCGACCGCCTGCGCGCGCGCTTCAACGTCGCGGTCGCCGAGGTCGGCGATCTGGAGCTGTGGGGACGCGCCCGGATCGGCTTCGCGGTGGTGTCCAACGACAGCCGCTTCGTGAACTCGGTGCTCGACCAGATCCGCGACGCCATCGACAACATGTCGCTCGCGATCGTCGCCAACTCGCAGATCGAGATCATGCACCTGTGACCACGCGCCGTCAGGACCGGGTCGCGCACCTCATCCACGAGGAGGTGGCGAGCATGCTGTCGCGCGGCGAGGCCAAGGACCCCGCGCTGGTGGCCGCCACCGTGACCGGCGCCCGCGTCTCGCCGGACCTGCGCATGGCGACCGTCTACTTCAGCGCCATCGGCGACGCCGCGACGCTCGAGAACGTGACGCGCGGCCTCAAGCGCGCCACGCCCTTCTTCCGCCGCGAGATCGCGCGGCGGCTGCAGCTCAAGTTCGCGCCCGAGGTCGTGTTCCGCCGCGACGAGTCGCTGGCCTTCGGCCAGGAGGTCGAGAGCATCCTCGAGCGCATCCACGCCGAGGAGCGCGGCGGCGATCCCTCCGGCGGCGACGAGCCCGGCGGCGCGACCGGCTCGTGAGCGGTGCGCCGAGCGCTCGCGCCACCGCGATCCCCGACGGGCTGCTGATCGTCGACAAGCCCGCGCGGCTCGGCTCGTTCGACGTCATCCGCCGCCTCAAGCCGCTCCTCGGGCCGCGCCGCAAGGCCGGCTTCATCGGCACCCTCGACCCTTTCGCCACCGGAGTCCTGCCGCTCTGCGTGGGCGAGGCGACCAAGCTCGCGGACGCCGTCGGCGAAGGCGAGAAGGAGTACGTCGCGGAGCTCACCCTCGGCGCCGCCACCGACACCGGCGACGTCACCGGACGCGTCACGGCGAGCGCCCCGCTGCCGGCCCTGACCGAGGAGCACCTCGCGCGCGCGCGCGAGGCCTTCCTCGGCGAGATCGAGCAGGTCCCGCCCATGTACTCGGCGATCCACGTCGGCGGCGAGCGGCTCTACGAGAAGGCGCGCCGGGGCGAGGTCGTCGAGCGCACGCCCCGCACGGTGCGGATCCTCTCGCTCGACCTCACGGTGCTCGCGTCCGATCGGCTGCGCCTCGAGGTCACGTGCTCGAAGGGGACGTACGTGCGGGTGCTGGGCGAGGACCTCGCGCGCGCCCTCGGCACGGTCGGGCACCTCGCCGTGCTGCGCCGGACCCGCGCCGGGACCTTCAGGGCGGAGCGCGCCGCCACCCTCGACGAGCTGCTCGGCCCCGCCTCGCCGAGCGCCGTCGCACGCGCCTCGATCCCGCTCGACGCGATCGAGATCCCCGGCTGGCGCACGCTCTCGCTCACCGAGGACGGCGTCCGGGCGGTGGCCAACGGGCGCGCGCTCGGCGCGGACGGCATCGAGGGCTCGCCCCCGCCGCCTGCCGAAGGCGAGCGGCTGCTGCTGCGGCGATCCGGTCACCTGCTCGCGCTCGGCCTCGGCAGCGGCGAGGCGCGGGCGTTCGCGCGCCCCACGCGGCTCTTGCACCGGCCCGACCTCGACCCCTGACGGGACGCTCGACCGGCGGTCCGCCGCTCGG
The DNA here is from genome assembly GCA_964392195.1 of uncultured bacterium. Lineage (GTDB taxonomy): Bacteria > JADJOY01 > JADJOY01 > JADJOY01 > JADJOY01 > JADJOY01. The sequence continues at coordinate 3,155 of CAYMQR010000511.1, forward strand.
CGGAGCAGCTGCGCCACACTCCTTGCGCCGCTCGAATGAATATGATTCACTGAATTATGTTCACCCAAGGAGCCGCCCGCTTGCGAGACCCTGCTTCCCTCTCCCGCACGGCCCGTAAGGCCCGCACCCGCGATCTGCTGAAGCGGGCCGCCCGCTCGTGCTTCGCGCGCCGCGGCTACCACGAGACCCAGATCGGGGACATCGCGCGCGCGGCCGGCGTCGCGCAGGGCACGATGTACGTCCACTTCCCCAGCAAGGAGGCGGTCCTCGACGAGCTGCTCGCCGAGCTCGACGCCGAGTTGCTCGCGCGGCTGCAGTCGGCTTGGGCCAGCCTCGCGGCGTCCGCTGCGCCCGGGCACGGGCTCGACCTGGCCGCCCGGGTCCGCGTCCTCGCCTCCGAGTGTCTCGCCGTCTGGCACGACCACCGCGAGCTGCTCCGGGCGTTCGCCGAGCGCGCGACCCTCGGCCTCGACGTGCGGCGCCTACACGACGGCGTGAGCCCGGGAGCCGCGCGCTGGGTCCGGGAGCTCCTCGAGCGCGCCACCTCCGAGCTCGGCCTGACGCTGCCTCACCCCGAGCTCGTCGGGCACGCGCTGCTCGGGCTGTGGATGCGGGTCGGGCTGTTCTCGCTCTTCGACGGGACCGTCCCGCACGCCGAGCTCGCCGAGCTGCTGACTCGCCTGACCCTGGGCGCGATCGGCGGGGTCGCCACGCCCACGCTCTCGCCGGCGCTCGCGACCCCGCAACCCTCCCCGGCGCGCGCCTCGCGCCCGCCCCGCCGCCCGACCCGGAGCCACTCATGAAGACCGCCCGCGCGACGTCCCCGAACGCCACCACGATCCGCAAGACCGCCTCGCCGCTCGGCCTGCTCGCGAAGGCCGCCGGCGGACCGCGGCAGTGGCGCGACAAGCTGGCGCGCATCGCCG
>CAYMQR010000512.1:0-4075 GCA_964392195.1 uncultured bacterium
GAGAGGTGCGGCGACATCGACCACGTGATCGGCGCGCACAGCCGCGGGTCGCGCTCGCACTCGGCGAGGCGGTCGCGGAGCCAGCGGCTGCGCGCGTCGAGGATGTACTGGACGTTGTCACCGTCGCCGACCACGAACGCGACGTAGGTCTGGCTGGCGTCGTAGGCGATCTCGTCCGGCGGGTTCCTGTCGAGCTCGCGCGGGTCCGTGATCGGGCGCCGGCGCGTGGAGAAGAACGACAGGTTGTTCACGGTGGTGGGGATCGCCCCCATGTTGCGCGCCGACGTGCAGGTCGTCTGCGCTTCGAACAGGTAGCCGCCGAAGACCAGCCAGTAATCGGCGTAACCGTAGACTCCGACCGGCTTGGGCCACGGGTTGTCGCGGGCGATCCGCTCGAAGAGCTCGTGCTCGTCGGTCGGCGCGATGCAGCCGTTCACCAGGAAGCTCACGAACAGCTTGCGGGTGAACACGAAGTCGACGAGCGCCGCGTTGACGTCCCTGGTGAGCGGCGGGTCCCACACCTCGGGCGCCGCCGGGTCGTAACCGGGGTTGATCATCGCCAGGCCGGTGGTGTCGTCGCGGAAGCGCTCGTAGACGTACTGGGTGGCGAGGTAGGGAGTGTCGCGGTCGCGCAGCTCCTCGTGGGCGTCGAACGCCACCTCCTCGCACGCGACGTCCATCCCGTCGTCGAGCGGTACCGCGCCGAGCACCGCGCCGGCGGTGAGGATGCTCGGCAGGAGACGCTGCTGGTCGGCGTACGAGTAGCGGACACAGCGCCGGATCTCGCGCAGGCAGGTGTCGACGAACGGCGCGCTCTCGACCGTCTCCGCGGGGACCAGCTCGAGGTCCGCGAGCCAGCGGTCGTCCTTGTCGCTCATCCGGGTGTAGACGCTGCCACCCTGGCGGGCGTTCATGAGCCCGGCGCAGGCCTGCACCGCGAGCTGCACGGGCGCGGGCGTGGACGCGTCGAGGTTCACCACCCGGAACGAGCGCGCCGGCCCGTCCTGGCCATCGGACGAGGAGCAGCCCGCCGCGATCGTCGCGAGCAGCACCGCCGCCGCTCCGGAGAGCGCGACGACGCGCCGACCGCCGCTCCACCACCGCTCACCGATCCCCCTGCGGGCCATTCTGCGTCCCTTTCGCGTGCCGTGAACGGCTGCTTCGCGGGGTTTGCTGGTGGACATCGGCAATTTCTGCTGGTGCTCGTGCGCAAACCTTGCGAGTGATCGCCAGCAAGCCCATCCCGCCGCCGCGCTCGACGTTCGGCGCGGCCGGTTCGCTCCGGCCCGTGGGATAAACGAGGTTCGGCGATCCTCCAAAGCGAGGGCGGCGGCCGGCATCGAGTACCCGCCGGGTTGATCGCCCTGCCCCATCCTGGCATAGGGTGCGCGCACGGCGTCGGCCGGCGCGCGCGCCGGTGAGCCGCGGCTTCACCGCCATCCCGTCCGGAGACCCGCGATGATGACCCACGACGAGGTGCGATCGATCGCGCTCTTCGCCTCGCTTCCGTCGGTGGAGGCGCAGCGTGTCGCCGGCATGGCCGCCGACATCCACCTCGTGGCCGGCGAGTTCGCCGTGCCGGAGGGTGGCGAGCGCGCCCTCTACGCCGTGCTCGCCGGGAAGATCGAGGTGGTGAAGCTCGTCGACGGCATCGAGCGCACCCTCGGCTGGCGCCTCCCCGGCTCCATCTTCGGCGAGGTCCCGCTCACCCTCGGCACGCCGTTCCCGGGCGGCTACCGCGCCGCCGAACCGTCGCGGGTGCTGCGCCTCGACGCCCAGCAGTACTACTCGGTCGTCGCCGCCGCGCCGGACGTCGCGGTGCGGGTGAATGCGCTCGCCCGCGAGCGCATCGGCGGGCTGCAGGGCATCGCGGCCGAGGCTCCCAGGCCGCGCGTCACGATCTTCGGCGAGCGCTGGGATCCCACGTCGAGCGCGCTGCGCCGCTTCCTGGAGCGCAACGAGATCACCTTCGAGTGGCTCACGCCCGAGTCCCCCGACCTCGCGCGGTGCTGGCCCGGACCGCCGCCCGCGGCCGACGAGTGCCCGCACCTGCTCCTGGCGGAGGGCACCACGCTGTGCCGCCCGACCATCCGCGAGGTCGCGGTGCACCTCGGGCTCCAGACCCGGCCGGCGCACGCCGACTACGACACCGCGATCATCGGCGGCGGCCCCGCAGGGTTGGCGGCGGCGGTCTACGGCGCGTCGGAGGGCCTGCGCACGATCGTGATCGAGCGCGAGGCGCCCGGCGGCCAGGCCGGCACGTCGTCGCGGATCGAGAACTACCTCGGCTTCCCGAGCGGCGTGTCGGGCGACGAGCTCGCCAGCCGAGCGCTGCGCCAGGCGCGGCGGCTGGGCGCCGAGATCCTGGTGACCCGATCGGTCACGCGCTTCGACCCCGCGACCCGCGAGCTCACCCTCGACGGCGACGACGTGCTGCGCGCGCACACGGTGATCCTCGCCACCGGCGTCGCGTGGCGCCGGGTGGCGATCGACGGCCTCGATCGCCTCCTCGGCAAGGGCGTCTCGTACGGCGCGGCGCGCAGCGAGGCCCCCGCGACCAACGGCCGCGACGTGCACCTGATCGGCGGCGGAAACTCGGCTGGGCAGGCCGCGCTCTACTTCGCGAACCACGCGCGCCAGGTCACGCTGGTGGTGCGCGGCGAGCGCCTCGAGAAGTCGATGTCTCACTACCTGATCGAGCAGCTCCGCACCAAGCCGAACCTGTCGGTCCGCCTCGCGTCGGAGGTGACGGCGGTGCACGGCGACGCGCACCTCACGGCGATCGACGTGGCGCTGCGCGCGAGCGGCGAGACACGGCGCGAGCCGTGCGACGCGCTGTTCGTCTTCATCGGTGCCGAGACCGAGACCGCGTGGCTGCCGCCTGGCATCGCCCGCGACGAGCGCGGCTACGTGCTGACCGGCCACGACGTGGTCAAGGCTGGGCACTGGTCCCACCACCGCGACCCGTACCTCCTCGAGTCGAGCGTCCCGGGCGTGTTCGCGTGCGGCGACGTGCGGCTCAGCCCGGTGAAGCGCGTCGCCTCCGCCGTCGGCGAGGGCAGCATGGCGATCGCCTTCGTCCACCAGTTCCTGCACCACGAGCGCGCGCGCCAGACACCCGGCTGAGCGCGGCGCCGTGCGGGCAGCAGTGGGTCGTCGAGCTCGCGCCGACCCTCGCGAGGCGTGAGGGGCTGGGGGCCCGTCGAAGGGCGCGTCTCAGGCCGCGCTTACCGCCCGCCTCGTGGGCCGTGAGCCCCAGTCGCGCGGCCGCAGCGCAGGCGAGCCTTCCCTCGACCGGGATCGAGAGCGGGCGAGCCGTGCCCGCCGACGGGCCACCGGACCCTCGCGACTCGACTGCGGCCTCCCGGCGAGACTGATCGAGCTCGACCCACCTCGGCGCGGTCCGTCCGATCGACAGCGCCTGGCTCAGTGGGTACGATCCTCCGATCGAACCCAGCCGTGACGACCGTCGAGCTCGGCACTCACGCCGAGCGGAGGATCGAACCCATGTCTCTTCGCATCAACGACACCGCTCCCAACTTCACCGCCAAGACCACCCACGGCACCATCGACTTCCACCAGTGGATCGGTGACGGGTGGGCGGTGCTCTTCTCGCACCCCAAGGACTTCACGCCGGTGTGCACCACCGAGCTCGGCTACATGGCGCGCATCAAGCCGGAATTCGACAAGCGCGGCGTCAAGATCATCGGCCTGAGCGTCGATCCGCTCGGCTCGCACCGCGAGTGGTCGAACGACATCAAGGAGACGCAGGGCACGGCGCCGAACTACCCGCTGATCGCCGACCTCGACCGCAAGGTCGCCGACCTCTACGACATGATCCATCCGAACGCGCTCGACACGCTCACGGTGCGCTCGGTGTTCGTCATCGGGCCCGACAAGAAGGTCAAGCTGACGCTCACGTACCCCGCGAGCACCGGCCGCAACTTCGACGAGATCCTGCGCGCGATCGACTCGCTGCAGCTGACGTCGAAGCACAGCGTCGCGACGCCGGTGAACTGGAAGCAGGGCGACGACTGCATCATCGTCCCCGCGCTGTCGGACGAGGACGCGAAGA
>CAYMQR010000513.1:0-4075 GCA_964392195.1 uncultured bacterium
CGGCGAGGAACAGCCCCGGCGTGTCCCGGACCTCGAGCGTCGGGTGAAGGATCTCGGGGGACGGCAGGAACGTGTTGCGGTGCAGGCTGCCGAGCCGCACGAACTCGGCCTCGGCGAGGCCCGGGATCATCCGGAAGATGCGCTTCTGCTCGGGGTGGGTGAGCTTGGTCTGGAAGCCCACGAGGTTGAGCACCTCGCCGGCCACGTCGTCGCGGCGAAGCTGCACGACCGCGTGCGGCGTGGCGCCGGTGCGCGGGTCGCGCAGCCCGAACGGCTTCATGGGACCGTGACGGAGCGTCTCGACGCCGCGATCCGCCATCACCTCGATCGGCAAGCACCCCTCGAAGCGCCGCAGGTTCTCGAAGGACTCCTCGGGCACCCGCTGGCCGCTCCGCACCGCGTCGACGAACGCGAGGTATTCGTCCTCGGTCATCGGACAGTTGACGTAGTCGGCGCCGCCGCCCTTGCCGTAGCGCGACGCCGCGTAGACCTTCGACCCGTCCACGCTGGCCGCCCACACCGCCGGCGCGATCGCGTCGTAGAACGACAGGAAGCGATCGCCGAAGCGGCGTCCCAGCGCCTCGACGAATCGCGGCGGCGGCAGCGGCCCGCAGGCGACGATCGCGGGCGGCTCGGGGATCTCGTCGAGCTCGGCGCGAACCAGCTCGATCCGCGGCTCGGCGGCGATCCGCTCCGCGACGAAGCGCGAGAAGAGCGTGCGATCGACGGCCAGCGCGTCACCCGCCGGGACCCGAGCGTGCCGCGCGGCCTCGATGACGAGGGAGCCGAGCGCCTCCATCTCGCGCTTCAGCAGGCCGGCCGCGTTCACCGGGTTGTCCGACCGCAGCGAGTTCGAGCACACCAGCTCGGCCAGGTCGCCGGTGCGGTGCGCCGGGCCGGAGGTGAGCGGGCGCATCTCGACGAGCCGCACGCGCAAGCCGCGCCGCGCGACCGCCATCGCGGCCTCGCAGCCGGCGAGCCCGGCGCCGACCACCGTGACGACGGAGTCGCGATCGAAGGAGGTCATTCGTGTGCGCACGCGTGGCCGGAGGGGGAGCGCCGCAGCTTGTCACGGCGGCCCACCATGCACCAACGGGCCGATCTCATCGCTGGAAGGGGTCGTGGGCGACGTAGGTGCCGTCGTTGGCGCGCTCCACCAGCCCGTCGAGCTCGAGATCCAGCAACACCGCCGCGAGGGCGGTGGGCTCGAGCGCGGTCCTGGCGAGCAGCGCGTCGAAGCTGACCGGCGTCAGCGCGATCGCCGCGAGCACCTGGCGCGCCGCGGTCTCGCGGGTGGACAGCCGGCGCGGCCCGAGCTGGCCTTCGGTGAGCGCGGCGGCGGGCTCGACGACGGGTGCCGCGTCGAGCCCGAGGTCCTCCAGCACGTGCGCCGGCGCGCCGACGGCGCGCGCCCCCTGGCGGAGCAGATCGAGCGTGCCGGCGTGGCTCGCCTGGTCGACCGGGCCGGGAAGGGCGAAGACCTCGCGTCCCTGGTCGAGCGCGGCGCGAGCGGTGATGAGCGAGCCGCTCTGGCGCGCGGCCTCGATGACCACCACGCCCAGCGAGAGCGCGCTGACGACCCGGTTGCGCACCGGGAAGTTCTGCTTGAGCGGCGCCGTGCCGAGCGGGAACTCGCTGAGGAGCGCGCCATGGCACGCGATCCGGTCGCGCAACGCGCGGCCGTGGCGGGGATAGTCCACGTCCACGCCGCAGCCCAGCACGGCGAGCGTGCGCCCTTCGGCCTCGAGCGCACCCTCGTGGGCCGCTTGATCGATGCCGTGCGCCAGGCCGCTCACGACCGTCAGCCCGGCGCGCGCGAGGTGCTTGCCGAACCCCCGCGCAGCGGTGAGGCCGTATCGGCTCGCGTGCCGTGAGCCGACGATCGCGAGCGCGAGGTCGTCCCGTTCCTCGAGAGAGCCGCGCACGTAGAGCAGTGCCGGAGGGTCGGGGATCGCGGCGAGGCGGGCGGGATAACGTGGGTCGTCGAGCGCGAGCAGCCACGCGCCGAGCTCGGTCGCGCGTCCGATCTCCTCGTCGACGCGGGTCCAGTCGGTGAAGCTGGCGAGCGCCTCGACCTCGCTGGCGGCGAGCGGACGGATGCCCGCGAGGGCGCCCGGGCCGCGTCCGAGGACCTCGCTGGGGCGCGGCGCGCGGCGCGCGACCCGTCCTGCGGTGCCAGGCCTCAGGCGGGTGTGGAGCAGCGCCAGGGCCACGTGTCCGCGCAGGTCGTGGGACGCTGGCTCGCGCGAGGTCGCGGGTTCGTGCATGCGCGCCCGTGGTGCCATTGGCGTGCCGCCACCCGATCGCCCGGCGGGCCCGAGACGTGCCCGATCCGACGGGGCTTTCGGGGCTGGCGCAGGGGGCGGAACCGAGGGGGCGCGTCGCGTCGGCCGCGGCGCCGCGCCCGCGACGACACGCCCGGCGACGGCGCTCGCGGGGTGCTTCGTTTGCTTGACCCCCGCCGCGCGGCAACGCTACGGTTTCCCGGATGAAGAGCGCCCTCATCACCGGCGGTGCCGGTTTCATCGGTTCGCACCTCGCCGACCGCCTCCTGAGCGAGGGGTTCGAGGTCACGATCCTCGACGACCTCTCGATGGGGACCCGCGAGAACGTCCCCGCCGCCGCCAGGTTCGTCGAGGGCAGCCTCCTCGATCGCGAGCTGTTGGGGAGGCTGACCGCGTCGGTGGACGTCGTCTTCCACGAGGCGGCGCGGGTCTCGATCCGCGAGTCGGTGAAGCACTTCCGCGAGGACGCGCGCACCAACGTCGAGGGCACCCTCAACCTCCTCGACGCGTTGCGTGACACGCGGGTGAAGCGGCTGGTGTTCGCGTCCAGCATGGGCGTCTACGGCAAGGACGGCGTCGGCGTGAAGGAGACCGATACCGACGTGCCGCCGCTCAGCCCGTACGGGGTGGGCAAGCTCGCCGGCGAGGGCTACTGCCTGCGGCTCTGTCCGGAGATGGGGATCGACTGCGTCGCGCTCCGCTACTGCAATACCTACGGTCCGCGGCAGACGCCCACGCCGTACGTCGGTGTCACCACGATCTTCATCAACGCGCTGCTCTCGGGGCAGCAGCCGACGATCTACGACGACGGCGAGCAGATCCGCGACTACGTGTACGTCGGCGACATCGTCGAGGCGAACATGAAGGCGCTCACCACCTCGGCGGTGAACGACTTCTACAACGTCGCCACGGGCGTGGGCGTGACCGTGAACCAGGTCCTCGCCGGCGTCGCGCGCCACCTGGGCGTCGAGGCCAAGCCGAGGTACCTGCCCAAGCAGCGCTCCGAGCTCCGGGCCTTCACGGCGGACGTGAGCAAGGCCGCCGACCGCCTCGGCTTCCGCGCCCGGTACCGGTTCGAGGACAAGGTCGGCGAGGTCGTCGACTACTGGAAGGAGCGCGCGACGCGCGGCGGGCTGCCCGGCTTCCGCGCGTCGTGATGCCGCGCTTCGTCGGCCTCGTGTCGTCCCCGACCTCCCGGGCCCGTGGGTACGGGAGCAGCTCGTGAGCGACGTCGAATCCCGATCGACCGCCGCCGACACGGGCGAAGCGGGGCCGTCCGCCGCGCGCTCGGTGGCGCGCGAGTTCACGCGCGCGGACCGGGCGCGCGTTCTCGAGATCTTCGAGCTCGTCTACGGGCGGGAGTTCCGCGACAACTTCGACCGCCTCCTCGACTGGCAATACCTCGACAATCCCTACAAGCCCGACGGCGTCCCGTGCTCCATGGTGGTCGAGGAGGAGGGACGGATCGTCGGCTTCATGGGCTTCTACTACAGCCCCACCCAGGTCGGCGCCGAGGTCTTCCCGTCGTGCTGGATCATCGGCTTCGTCACCGACCCCGAGGCGCGCGGAAGCGCGGGACCCCGGTTCGTGCGGCAGGCGAGCCGGAGCATCGACCCGGTTCCGGTGCTGCTGGGCAACCCCGGGACGCACATCCTGCGCTTCTGGTCGTGGTTCAAGGCGGGAGTGTGCACCACGGTGCCGATCATGATCCGGCCGCTCGGGCTCGAGTTCATCGCTCGAGAGAAGCTGCCGGCGCCGCTCGCCGGGGTCGCGGGAGCGGGTAGCCGAGC
>CAYMQR010000514.1:0-4063 GCA_964392195.1 uncultured bacterium
CGCCGGATCGTCCGGTGCTGCGGGCGAGCTGACGCTCGCCCCTACACTCCCACGCGCCCTGCGCCACGACGTGCCGCGGCCGCGGCCCGTCACAGGATCGCGAGCGCGCAGGTGCCGCCGATCAGCAGGCCGAGCATCAGCACGTAGCCGCCGAGCACGCGCCAGGCGCTGATCTCGTGCGCGCGCGCTTGCGCCAGCACGTTCACCACCAGCGCCCAGATCGTGCCGAGGCTGGTGCCCACCAGCGGCACGAGCTGGAGCGGCGCCGCCGAGCCGGAGGCGTAGCAGAGCGCGCGGAAGGTGGTCTCCATCGAGCGCGCGCCGCCGACCAGCTTGAGCGAGAGGTGGATCATCAGCGTGCCGATGGCCAGGCTCATCCCCGCGCCGAAGAGCAGCAGGAGCGGAACACCGATGAGCAGGCCCACGGGACCGAGCATCGTCTCGACCATCCGCGCGATGCCTGTCCCGACGAGAGCCTGCGGCGGCAACCCGTCGGGCGGCGTCGCACCGGGCTCGGCCGCCGGCGTGGTGGCGTCCGGGCTCGACATCGCGAGCGTCTGCATGCGCCGCTCGAGCTCCTCGGGCGAGATCTGCCCTTCGTTCGCCTGACGCATCAGCTCCGCGAACGCCTGGCCCTGCGCTCGCGCGTCGCCGGCGGGCGCGCCGTGGGTGGGGACCTTCAGCTCGCCCCACTGGCGCGCCATGGTGCGCAGCTCGCTTCCGGCGAACCAGAACATGCCGATGTAGACGGGCAGGAACACGAGGTGCACGGCCAGCACGTAGGTGAACGGCCGCGCGCCGCCGCCCTCGCGGCGCATGTTGGAGAAGGTCACGTTGGGCGAGAGCAGCACGTCGCGCATGGTGGCGAAGAGCGCGCCGAGGTCGAAGAAGCCGGTGCCGTTCTCCCAGGCGGGGCCGGTGCGCTCGCCGCTGGTCACCGAGCTCGCGCCGCCTCCCGGCTCGGCGTACTCCGGCTCCTCGGGAAGCCGCGCGCCGCACGAGCGGCAGAACACCGCCGAGTAGACGTTGACCGCGAAGCACGACGGACAGCGCGGCGGCGACGTCCGCACGCGGTACGCGACGGTGGCCGCGGACGCCGTGGGCTCGGGCTCACGGCCCGCGCCGATGCCGTCTTCCTCGGGTGGAGGCCCCACCTCGATGGGCGGTGCCTCGACCGGTTCCGGCAGGATCCCGCCGCACATCCGGCACATGTGGTCGGCGCGTCCGTTCAGCGTTCCACACGAGGGGCATTGCATGGCGGGCGCTCCGTTCCGGTGACGGCGTCAGTTGAGCAGGCCCGATGTCGAGGACGAGCCGGTATCGTCGGGATCGATCGGCGGCTCGAGCGCGGGCGGCGGCTGGATCTCTTGCAGGCTGAGCGCGGCCTGTTCCTGGACCTCGGGGTCGAGGTCGGTGCACGCGGTCGCGAGCGCCGCGATCATGTCGGGCGAGGCGGCGCCCACCCGCCGCACCAGCCGCGCCGCGCGCACGCGCACCGCCGCGCTCGGGTGCGCGAGCGCGGTGGCGAGCTCGCCGCCGATCGCCGGCGTCATCGCGGCGAGCGCCTCCTCGATCGTGCTCGCGACGTCGGCGTCGCGGTCGGCGAGCGCGGCCATCAGGTGGCTCGCGGAGCTCTCCGCGGCCACGCCCAGGCGCTGGAAGATCGTCGCCGCGTGGCGGCGCGTCTCGACGCGGTCGGACCGCAGCAGCACCAGCACCGAGGGGACCGCGCGAGCGCCGATGCGTCCGAGCGCGTGCGCGGCGTACACCCGTGTGTCGTCGCGCTCGCCGTCCGATGCCACGAGCTCCGCGAGCATCGGCGCCGCGGCGCTCGCGAGCGGTCCGATCAGCTCGAGCGCCGCGACCGCCCAGTAGCGCACCTCGGGGTCCGGGTCCTCGAGGGTCTGGACGAGGGTCGGCACGGCGCGCGCGCCGAGCTCGGCGAGGCCCTGGACGCCGCGGAAGCGCCGCTCCTCGTCGGGGTCGCGCAGGCGGATGAGGTTCTGGTCGATCGCGCGGCGCAGCTCGGCGACCCCGAGCACCTCGGGCTGGGCGGGCGTCTCGGCGGCGCGCGGACGCCGGCGCCGGGTGGTGTCGCCGCGCCTGCGGCGGCGGATCCGCGCCGCCAGCCAGACCGTCGCGAGCATGGCCGCCGCACCGGAGAGCGCCGACACCGCCCAGCCCGCCGAGACCGGTAGCACCAACCAGGTGCCGTGCGCGGGTGGCTCCGCCGCCGGTGCGGGTGCCGCGCTCGGCGGTGGCTCGGGCGGGGGTGGTGGCTCGCCGATCGCATCGAGCGCGCCGCGCGCCGCGCGCTGGACGCCGGTGTTGGGGTCGGTGAGCGCCTGGTGGAGGCGCTCGCGGGCTGCCGCGGCGTGGGGACCGATCGCGCCGAGCGTGAGCGCCGCCGCCTCGCGGCGCCGCACCACCGGCGAGTCGAGCGCCGCGACGAGCTGCGGCACCGGCGTCTCGCCGCGCACCGCGATCTGGTCGATCACCGTGCCGCGTACCAGGTCGTCGACGTCGCCGAGCGCGTCGACCAGGCCGTCGGAGACCGCCCACCACGGCGGCGCGAGGATGCCGAGCGTCTGCGCGGCGGCGCGCCGCACTCCGGGGTCGGGATCGTGCATCGTGGCCATGAGCGAGCTCACCGCGATCCGCCGCGCGTCGTCGCCGTAGGCGCTGAGCGCCTCGGCGGCGATCTGGCGCACGCGGGGGTTCCAGTGCTCGAGCTGGGCGAGCCGCTCGCCGATCGAGACCTTGGGCCGGCGCGCCGGTGCCGCCGGCGAGTCGGGGCCGGAGGACGAGGTCGAGCGCGACGTCGGCTTACGGGGCTCGGCCGCGAGCACGGGCGCCGCCAGCGTCGCGACCACGACCGCGGCGGCGATCGCGCGCGCGGCGGCCGCGAGCGAGGGGCGTGTGAGACGCGATCCGGTGGGCGGGCTGGCGCGCACGGCGAGCTCCGACGGCTCGAGCGACGGCGGGGGGGCGCGCCCATCTTGGCGCGCCGCCCGCGACCGGGTCCAGCACGCGCCGCGCGCGCGGCTCACGCGCGGGGGTCGAGGATCCCGCGACGAAGCGCGTTAGGATCGCGTCCATGAACAGCCAGAAGTGGTGCGCTGCCGTCATCGTCACCGTGGTGGTCCTGTCCGCGCCGTGCCCGGCGCGCGCCGAGGAGACCAACGACTGGAACCTCGTCGGCGCCTTCGGGACCGACTTCCCGCTCGAGGTGGGCGGCGGCCTGCGGCTCGAGATGCCGTACCACCTCGAGGTCCAGGGAACGGTCGGCTTCCTCCCCGAGGGCTACTCCGACGTCGCCAACGACGTGGGGCAGCAGCTCGGCGACTACGACGACGTGACGGCGCGGCTCATCGACCAGACCCTCCAGGACGCGCTGGTCTTCCGCGGCCTGGTGGGCTGGCACCCCTTCGGCGGCGGGTTCTTCGTGCAGCTCGGCTACTCGCACATCGGCGTCACCGGCGAGGTGAACCTGCGCGACCTCGCGAACTCGTTCCTGCCGGGGAGCGGCCTCGCGGGCCTCCTGCCCGGGAACCCGATCGTGGACGGCGACGCGGACATCGATCAGCTCCAGGGCCTCGTCGGCTACGAGTGGGAGCTGGGCGGCAACCTCGTGGTGCGCGGCGCGCTCGGGTTCGTCTACACCTTCGGCGCGAGCACGCACATCGACGTCGGGGGCCTCGACCTGCCCGCACCCGCCGACGAGCTGATCCACCAGGGCGAGGAGTACGTCGCGTCGATCTTCACCGACTACTTCCACGTCCCGACCGCCACCGTCGAGATCGGCTACCGGTTCTTCTGAGCACGGCCGCCGGCGGCGCCCGAATGCACCGCGCCGAGCCCCGCGGTTCGGTTGACGCTCGCGCGAAAGTTCACAGATAGTCGAGCGGTTACGCCGTGCGCCCGTAGCTCAGCTGGATAGAGCATCGGACTTCGAATCCGAGGGCCGGGGGTTCGAATCCCTCCGGGCGCGCCAGGTTCTTTGCTCCGCCCATCTCGCTCTGCCACAGCCAATCGGCGACCCGCTCGATCGCCGAAGTGAGGT
>CAYMQR010000515.1:0-4053 GCA_964392195.1 uncultured bacterium
CACTCGTCTCCGCCCGCGATCGCCTCCAGCGCGCGGCGCATCTCCCACTGCTCGACGGGGGTCTTCGCCTTGTCGCGGCGCACCTCGAGCTTGCTGGTGGTGCTGCGCGCGCCGGCGCCGATCCGCGCCAGCGCGCGAGCGGCCTTGATGCGAATCGACACGTCGGAGTCGTCGAGGGCCGCGCCGAAGTCGGTGACGAAGCGCGCGTCACCCGGCACGAGCGCGGCGAGCGCGCCCACGGCGGCGCCTCGGATCTCGGAGTCCCGATCGGCGAGGTTGGCGCGTACCGCGTGCACCATCGAGTCGCTGGCGCCGCTCGACGTCCCGGCCGCGTGCAGCGCGCAGACGCGGACCGCGTGGCCGGGCTCGGCGAGGCCGCGTCGCACCGCGGCGCGCTCGCTCTCGTCGCGAGGTCCGAGCGAGCCCAGCACGCACAGCGCCTGGGCGCGCAGCTCGTCGCGCGGATCGGCGGCCAGCTCGAGGAGCCGCGCTCGCGTGCCGTCGAGCGTCGCGCGGTCCGCCTCCGTGGGACGGCCGACGAGCCGCTCGGACGGAGCGGTCCGGAGTCCGTAGGGGAGCTGACGCTGGTACTCGCGCTCTTCCTCGTCGGGGCGGATCTCGCGCGGCCGTGGATCCGGCGGCGCGTCCCTCTCGCGCACCGCCGCGGCCAGCGCGCCGACCGCGGTCAGCGCCGCCCACGGCTCCCCGGAGCGGTCCGCGAGACGCGCCACCCACACCGCCGGCGGCTGTCCGTCGTAGGCGAGCGGCCGCGTGTCGACCGGCGCCGGCCAGAACGGCGGCCGCTCACAGGCGAGAGCCAGGAGCAGCGGGATCACGCCCGCGCCCAGGCGCGCCGCGCGTCGGAGGTCGCATCGGCTCATCGGTGGGTCGAATCCGGATCGGCGGCGTCGAGCTCGGCCACCCACGCCGCGGTGGAACCGCCGTCGAAGGTGAGCGGGCCGTGGCCGGCCTCGCAACCGGTGGCGAGCCTCGCCACCGAGACGGCGACGAGAGCTCGCGTCCGGGCCCACCTCTTGGCCCGGCAGCCTGCGGCGGTGGTGGAGCTCACTGGCACTCGGGCGCGGGCAGCCCGAAGGGACCGACCTGCTCGACCCAGTAGCTCTCGGGCTGGCTGTGGGGACCGGCGAACGGATCGATGAGCGCGTCGTCGTCGGCGTGCACCTCGAAGTGGATGTGCGGCGTGGACGAGCGACCCGAGCTACCCACCATGCCGAGCTTCTGGCCGCACTTCACCTTCTGGCCCTCGCTCACCACGATCGAGTCCTTCATGAGGTGGAGGTAGTGGCTCACGATCCCGTCGCGGTGGCGGATGTAGACCTTGTTGGGCACGATCGGGCTGCCGTCGCACGAGATGCCGCCCGAGTCGAGCGCGGCGAGGCTGATGTGGCAGTGGTCGTAGTGGCCGTCGTCCACCACCTCGACCACGCCGTCCGCCGCCGCGAGCACCTCGGTGGACCCCGCATCCATCGCCGGGAAGCCGCCGACCAGCAGGAAGTCACTGCCGTCGTGGTCGCCGTAGCACTGCGGGAAGCCCTTGCCCTCGAAGTTGGTGCAGAAGATCTGCGAGATCAGGCCGTCGGCCGGCTTGCCGTCGTCGTCGACGTGGAACACCACGTCGCGGACGAAGCGCGTGCCGTCGGGGTCGTTGCCCGGGAAGCGAAAACGCGTCGGCGCGGCGGCGCCGCCGCCTCCGTCGCCGCCACAACCGAGCGCCACGAGCGCCGCCAGCAGCGACGGTGCGAGAGCAGCGAGGTGGCGGGGGCGGTACGGAGCCATGGCGTGACCCGCGCGCATCCTCGCGGATCACGCCGTGGCGACACAAGAGCGACGAATTCAGGGCAGACGCCAGCGGCTCACGAAGTCCCACAGCAGGTCGGGGCTATGGAGGTCGTCGCCTGGATGGCAGCCGGGGATGAGCTCGGGGCTCACGTTCCCCCACCAGCAGTGCCCCTGGTCCTCGACGATGCAGTGGGTGACCTCGACGCCGCCGTCGCAGCCGTCGTAGGTGGTGCAGGTCGCGTCCCCCTGCTGGTAGGTGACGCGCCCGGCGCCGGTGCAGCCGTCGAGCGCCCGCCAGCGATCGACGGTGGCGATCCGCGACTCGAGCTCGTCGAGGCTGCCGCTGATCTGCAGCACCGGGACCGGCCGCGTCAGCGAGCACTCGAGCTCGGGCGAGAGGTTCCCCACCACCGGCCCGATCGCCGCCACGAAGTCCGACGCCTCGCACGCCAGCCGGTGCGAGAGATAGGCCCCGTTCGACATGCCGACCGAGTAGGTGCGCTTGCGATCGACGCACACCTGGCCCGCCACCTCGTCGGCGAGGGCGCGGATGAAGCCGACGTCGTCGAGTCCGTCGGCGGCGGGCTGGCCGCAGCACTCGTCGCCGCCGTTCCACGCCGCCGGGAAACCGGTGCCGTCGGGCTGGACGACGATGAACCCCTCGCGATCGGCCTTCGGATCCATCTGCGACTCGTAGGTCCAGATGTCGGTGAAGAGGCCGCCGCCGAGGACGAACGGGTGCAGGTTGAACACCAGCGGCACGGCGCGCGTGCCGTCGTAGCCGGGCGGTACGTGCACGAAGTAGTGGCGGGTGAGCCCGTCGCGGTCGAGGGTGAAGGCGTGATCGCCCGGCGGCAGCGAGGTGGCGGGGCAAGACGGGGCGTCGCCGCCTCGACCGCCGCCGCAGCCGGCCAGCGCGAGCCACGCCATCGCGAGCGCGCGCCCCGGCGACGGGCGGTATCTGCTGCTGCTCATGGCGGGGGCACGGTACGGCGCGCACGCAACCTCGGTCAACGCGCGCGCGATCGACGACGGCCCGTGCGCGGAACGGCTCGGCGTTGCGGGTGGGGCCGGAGACGCTGTATCACCCTCGAATGAAGATGCGATTTCCGAGAGCGCTGCTCGCCGTGTCGGTCGCCTCCCTCGCGCTCGCCGGGGCGACCAACGGCCACGCCGACGACGGCGCGTCCTCCCGCGCGGAGCTCGAGACGCTCGAGCGGCGAGTCGAGGAGCTCGAGCGTAAGCTCGCGGAGATCGGCGATCAGGGCCACGCCGAGGCGGCGCCGGCGTCGTCGACGTCGTCGGCGGCGGGCGAGGTGTTGAGCGAGGTGGCGCGCCGCGTGCGCCTCGGCGGCAACACCGACCTCGGCCTGCTCTACGGGGAGGAGTACTCGCGCGCGCCGAACGGCCGGTTCGTGATCGACAACGCCCGGCTCTTCGTGGACGCGGACCTGCTCACCCGCGACGACCTGCCGCTCGAGGGCTGGCTCGACGGCGTCAGCCTCTTCCTCGAGTGGGATCTCTACCGTCACACCGCGTTCATGAACGAGATCCAGTCGCTCTACGTGCGCCTGGATCAGCTCTTCGCCTGGCAGCCCCTCAACCTCAAGGTGGGGCGGATGGCGATCCCGTTCGGCTACGAGTACCCGCGCTGGAGCGAGGAGCGCCCCGCGAACCCGCTGCCGGGATTCTCGGCGGCGCAGCCATACGGCTGGGACGAGGGGGTCGAGGTCTTCGGCTCGGCCTGGGACGCGCTCGTGAGCTACCAGGTGGCGCTCCTCGACGGCGACGCGGAGGTCGGCGTCAACTCGCAGTCCACGCCGTCGTTCGCGGGCAAGCTCACGCTGTCGCCGGCGCCCTGGGTGCACGTGAGCGCGAGCGGCTACACGTCGGGCAAGCTCGGCGAGCTCTACCACCCGGTGTGGTCGGCGATGAACATCGCCTCGGCGCCGTTCCCTCCGCTCAGCACCAACCCGTACAACCCCGATTACCCCGAGCCCTCGGAGCCCGCCGCGGACCCGGCGCGGCTCGACGGGGTGGGAGCGTGGGAAGTGGACCTGGTGCTCGAGCGCGCCGGGTTCGGCAGCGCCTGGCTGGGCTACGGCCAGGTCCGCGCCGACGGGTGGGGCGAGCCCGTCACCGATCGAACGCTCCGCTACGGCGTGGGCGAGGGGACCTTCGAGCTCGGCACGCTGACGGCGGCGCTCGACCGGCTCTACTTCGCGGCGCGCGTAAGCTTCATCGGGACCTTCG
>CAYMQR010000516.1:0-4033 GCA_964392195.1 uncultured bacterium
TGCGGCCAACGTCATCACTACCGATGGCCGCACGCTGTTTCCCGCGACCGCGCTGGTGGTATCACATGTCCCGCCATCTCGCGTGCAACATCTCCCCGTCTGCCGCACAGCCCAAAAGCACTCACAATGCGGCTTGTTCCCCGGCGACAATCGCCTCCGAGGCGGAGGCGATCTGGACGCAGTGCTCCAGGTTCGCTTCGCGAACCAGCATGTGATAGGTGGCGATGGAGTCGGCCTGCTCGCGCGGATGCGGCTTTACGACCAGGCGGACGTCGTTGAGCCGGGATACGGCGGCCAGGATGGTGCGGAACAGCGGCTCGAGGTCGCGATCCGTGAAGCCCACCGCGCGCGAGTCCTGGATCAGCTCGGGCAGCAGCCCGACGTGGATCATGCCTTCGGTCGCGAAGTCGACCGAACGGTTGCCGAGCCGCGGCGGCTCGAGCTCCACGTCGCCGGCGTAGGAGCGGAAGGGATAGGTCACCGGGTCGGTCTGCCCGGGCGGGCAGTCGTTGTCCGGGCCGAACCTCGGCCGCGGCCCGCCCGCGAAACCGTTGAAGTCGAAGCCGTAGCCCTGCGCCGGGTAGCCGCCGTGCGCGACGATGGCGTCGATCCGCGCCTTGAAGTCGCCGGTCCGGTCCGGGCGGTTCGGGTCCTGGCAGCGGGGGAGCCCGGTGGTCGACACGCCGCCCAGGGTGTAGAGGTCGCCGCGGTTGTCGCTGCCGTGGCTGCCCACCGCGGGATAGTCGTACTCGTGGAGGATCTCGTAGGCGCGCTGGTAGGAGCGGCGCGGCAGGTGATCGACCTCGATGAGCATGCCCCGCCGCATCATCTCGTGGAGCAACGTCTCGCCGAGCGGCTGGAGCGTGGCGTTCTGGCAGTAGTTGCCCGCGGCCGGTCCCTCGAGCACCCAGCCGAGGTACGGGAACAGCGCCTTGAACGGGGTCTCGTAGATCGCGCCGGGCGCAAACACGGGCGGCGCGAAGTAGTCGTCGCGCGGACGGTTGAGGCCGCCGAACGTGAGGCCGCCCCAGTCGTAGACCGAGCCGACGTCCGGGCAGTCGGTGGTGGTGTAGTTGGTGAAGCGGCCGGTGTTCGCGACGTTGCCGAGCTCGAGGAAGCCGCGGCTGCCGTCGCCCGGGCTGAAGCCGTTGTCGGCCTTGTGCACCGGGAAGAGCCCCCGGACGCCGACGGCGTAGTAGTGGTCGAGCTTGAGGCGCAGCATCTCCTCGTCGCACAGCGGGTAGCCGGGGCGCGCGTCGAGGAAGCAGTCGAAGAGGTTGGTGGTCTCGATGCCGAGGATCACCGCGAGCTTGCCGTTGCCGATCACCTGCCGTGCCTGGGCTGGCGAGGTGACGATCCGGAACCAGCCCTTCCCGGGCCCGCCCGCGCGGGCGTCGATGTAGCGCTCCAGCGCGTAGGTGGCCTCGATCTCGCGGTCGACCGAGACCATCTCGTTGCACGAGATGCGCGGCGTCTGGGTGCCGATGGCGCGCGTCAGCTCGCACAGCACCTCGTTGGTGGTGGCGTGCTGCACCATCAGCCGCATCCCCCCCAGATACGCCCGCTCGAGCCAGCGGTAGTAGAGGGTCTGGTGGGTCGAGAGCTTCCACGAGCGCGGCCACTCGGTGAAGTCGGGGTAGCCCTCGGTGTGGTGGTTGAACCCGCCGAGGTCGCCGGTGACGATGAGCCGCGCGAGCTTCGCGTAGTCGACCTCGTGGCCGTCGAACACGAAGCTGACCATGTCGCGGCGCCCGTCACGGCCGTGAAACGGCTCGCAGCTCGGCAGCGCGTGCTCGACGCCGAGGGGATGGAACGGCGCGCCGTGGAACACACCGCCGGCGCCGAAGCCCAGGTTGGTGAAGAGGTGCTCGTGGGCGTCGACGATGCCGAACAGGTCACCGTCATCGAAGTGGGTCTTGGTGACGTGGCCGACCGCGTCCACCGTGAGCTCCTCGAAGGGCGTGCAGCCGCTCGCCTCCGAGAAGGTCACGCGTAGCGCCCGCGACGACTCCGCCACCAGCCCGCTCGCGCCCAGGTACTGACCGCTCGCGACGTTCGTGACCACGAACCGCTCGCCGGCGCCGGCCACCGGCTCCACCTTCCACAGCGCGGGCGAGACGAAGCCATCCTCGTTGCGGGACACGTCCGACTCGAGGTGGCCGACCCGCTCGAGCGCGCCGGTGTCGCCCGCGATCAGGTAATGGCGATCCGCGTCGCGCAGCAGGTAGACGCCGAGGTCCGCGGGCTCCGCGATGAGCCGCGCAGCGCCGCCCGCGTCGGTGGCGTCGAAGGCGAAGCCGGCGCCGTCGCCGGTCGCGGCGAGGAAGCGGCCCGCGGCCTTGCCACCGCTCGCCGCCCCGAGCGCGTAGCAGCCGCCCGCCAGCGCGTACGCCGCGTCGCTCGGGCCGGCCAGGGCGAGCTCGTCGCCCGCGTCACCACACCCGAGTCCCACCACGGCGACCAAGCCGAGCACGTACCGCCAGCCCCTTCGCCGCCCCGGACTCCTCGCCGTGAATCGAGCCATCGCGCGTTCCCGCCCACCTCTGGCGGGAACCGTCGCCGATCCCTCGCCTCCTCGCCGCCTCCCCCGTGGGTCGCGGACCGTGCATCCGTCGTGGTGCTGCGGGCACCAAGGTCTCATTCGCCGGCGATCTGGCGCAACACGTCGTGATCGCCCGCCGATCGGCGCCGCGCGTGGAGGAAGCCCGCTACGGATCGAAGTGAAGCGCGAGCCACACGCTCGGCTCACGTGGGTGCGTCCAGGTCACCCGATGGCGCGCGTGAGCGGGGATCCACACCCAGTCGCCCGGCACGAGCGCGCGCTCGGCGCTCTCGCCCTCGAACGCGAGCCGCGCACCGCCCGACAGCAGCACCACCCACTCGTCGCGCTGCTGGTCGTACCACTCGCCGGGCGACGTGGCGTGCCCGAGCGACACGATCCGTTCGAGGCGGAACGCGCGCCCCTCGGCGAGCACCTCCACGAGCTCCGCCGGCAGCGGCGCCGGGATCGCAGCGAACAGGTTTCCCTCGATCACGCCGTGGCCCATTCCTCGTCCGCGCCGGATCCGACGGCGACCCGCGCCACCGAGATTACGGGGACGGTCGGCCTCGATCCAGCCCGGCGATCCAGCGCTCGATGAGCGCGATCGCCACCTCGTCCTGCATCACCGTGCCGAGCGGCGGCATCTGCGACGACGGGCGCCGCGAGCGCATGCGCGCCACGAGCGCGCTCCGCTCCGGCGCGCCCGGGGCGACGCGCCGCGACTCCTCCGCCGCGACGCCGGGCACCACGAAGTCCCCCGCGACGCCGACCGTGGTGAGCGCCGCGGGCTCGGGTGCATCCGGCGCGGCGGCGACGTCGTGGCGCAGCACCATGCCGAGCCGTGCGAGCGGCCCGCGCGCGTCGTGGCAGCTACCGCAGTTGCCGGCGAGATAGCCGAGCGCCGCGCGCTCGACGGGGTCGGCGACGCGGATGCGCGGCGGGCGCCGCACCCACTCGGGCCGCCGCGGCGCGAGCAGGTCCTCGGCCACCAGCGTGGCGAGGGTCACGGCGCCGGGCGGCGCCGGCTCACCGTGGGGCGCGAGCGGGTCACGGTCGTCGGAGAGCTGCAGGGCGTCGAAGCCGAGCACCGGCGTCACGCCGTGGCAGGCGGCGCAGTCGGCGGCGCTCGGGATCGAGTGGCGACGGCGCGCGCCCACGTCCACGGCGTCGGCGATCCCCTGCTCGGGCGCCAGCACCGCGTCGTCCTGGGCCTCGTTCCACACGTAGGTCGCGAACACCCAGCGCTCGGCGCTCGCCCGCCACGAGAAGCGCGTCTCGACCTTGCGGCCGTTCCACGCGAACTGCTTCCACAGCTTGGTGCCGACCGGGAAGCGCCACGCGTCGGCGTCGGAGACGTCGATCGCCGTGCCCGGCGGGAGCTGGATCCAGCGCGCCTTCGCGGCACCGTCGGTCCACAGCGGGTACTGGGGAGAGAACGGGCGGTTGGCCGGGTCGATCGCGCCATCCGCCGCGTAGAGCCCGGTCTCCGAG
>CAYMQR010000517.1:0-4017 GCA_964392195.1 uncultured bacterium
CCTCCAGCCGATCGGTCGCGCCGGTCGTATCGCCGGGCCCAGCCTGGAGCGCCGGCGCTCCGTCGCCGACCCGGGCACCGCGCGGCGGCGCGTCGGAGGGCTGCGGTGCCTCGCAGCCGCGGCCACGAAGGGTCGCGGCCACCCAGACGGGCGTTACGAGAGCGGCGCGGGGGCGGGGGTGCGAGCGATCGCGGCGTCGGGGTCGGTGATCGGGCAGCCGGGGTGGGGATCGGAGGAGATGTCGAGGACGCGCAGCTCGCCCTGGCTCGGCAGCAGCTCGAGGTAGATCGCGGCGGGGGCGCCCGGGACGTCGGCGCGGCGCGGCCCGCCGGCGGCGTCGCTCCAGCCGGCGTACAGGTCGACCTCGACCTGCATCCGCGCCGGCCCGCCCACGCACGGCTCGGCGGAGCCGACCTCCATCGCGAACGCGGGGCCGACGGTGTCCGCCCAGCCTGCGATCCGATCGTGCCAGCGCGCCACGCTCGGCGAGGCGCTCGGGTGCGCCCAGCTCGCGGCCTCGGTCCACGGCGCTCGCGCCCAGTCGGCCAGGAAGTCGCACACCGGCTCGTCCGACGGCCAGATCTCGGCGAGCTGGGCGCCGTTCACCTGGAAGCTCCGCACCTTCTCCTGGAAACCGTCGCCGTCGGCGCACTCGGCCGAGGTGACGAAGCCGAGGGCGAAATCGTCCCGGGTCACCACCAGGTCGAACGCCGGGTCGCGGCCGAGGAAGAGCGGCTCGCTGTTGCTCGCCAGCACCTCGGGCCGCCGCGCGCTCGCGCCCGGCCGCAGCACGTTCCAGCGCAGCGACTGCCAGTTCGAGGTGGGCCAGGGGTTCACGCTCGCGGTGACCACGAAGTAGCGGCCGTCGGCGGCGGCGGGCGAGACGCCGTACGAGAAATCGCACCACGCGTCGCTGATCTCGCGCGGCTCGTCGGACTGGTCGATCAGCACCGTCTGCCAGGTGCGGCCGCGCTTCTCGAGGAGCGCGAGCGAGGTGTCGCAGCCGTAGGGGACGTTGAGGGTGACCTGGACGCCGATCAGCTCGGGGTGCTCGGGAACGCGCTCGATCGCCACGCCGGCCCAGGTGCCGTACCGGTAGCCGGTCTCGTCCTTCCACTTCGGGATCAGCGCCTCGAGCTCCTTCTGCAGGACGTCCGCGGCCGGGCCGTCGGGGGTCTCGGGGATGCGGCCGGCGCGGACCTGCGCGACCGCCCACTCGCGCACCGCCTCGCGCAGCGAGACGAAGAGCGGGCGCGCCTGCTCGGGGACGACGGTTTCGTCCTCGATGTCGATGCGCTGGAGCTTGTGGGCGAGGCGGGTGATGCGGCCGTCACCGGCGCGCGCCTCGGTGGCGAGCGCCGCACCGCCGAAGAGGAACGCCGCCACCGCCACCCAGGCCTTCGTCCGTCGCCCCATCGTGCCGCCCTCCCGCGCGCGCACCGTGTCCCGCTTGCCACGCTCGCGTCGGCCGCATGACACGGTCGGCGCGTCGCGCGCGCGTTTCGCGGGGGTGGTGTGCCGCGAGAGCACGCAATCGCAAGCGCGATGCCGACCAAGCGACGCACGACGGCGCAGGGCGCTACGCTGCGGCGCATATGTCCGACACCGATCGCTGGACTCGCCGCGACGTCTTGCGCGCCACCGCCGCAGCGGCGGCGGGTGCGCTGGCGCCCGCGGCGTGCGGATCCGAAGGAGACGACGACATGAGCTCGAACGGCGTGGGCGCGCGGGTGGTGCTGGCACCGATGGCGAGCCCGGCGGACGTGGCGAGCGTGGAAGCCGCGGCGCGCCAGGTGATCGAGGAGCTGGGCGGGCTGCGCTGGCTGGGCCGCGGCGACCGGGTGCTGCTCAAAGTGGCCTCCAACTCGCCCAACCCGTTCCCCGCCACCACCCGCCCCGAGCTGGTCACCGCGGTGGCGCGCATCCTCCTCACCGAAGGCGCCGGGCGCGTGATCCTCGCCGACCATCCCGGCGTCCAGTTCGTCCAGCACGAGCCCACCAGGAAGCGTGGCAGCACCCGCGAGACCCTCGCCAAGAACGGCCTCGAGCGCGCCGCGCTGGAGGGAGGCGCCGAGATCCACGGCTTCGAGGAGCCGGGCTGGGACGCCTACTTCGCCGGCGAGAGCTCCCACTCGGCCCACTGGAAGGGGCCGCTCATGATCCCGGCGCTGCTCCGCGAGGTGGACCACGTGGTCTACCTGCCGCGGCTCAGCACCCACGTGCTGGGCGGCGCCACCCTCGCCCTCAAGGCCGCCGTCGGCTGGCTGCGCGAGGACAGCCGCCACGAGCTCCACGGACAGGCGGACACCTTCTTGTGGAAATGCGCGGAGATCGCGACCGCCAGGGAGATCATGGACCGGGTCCGGCTGGTGATCACCGACGCCTCCAAGGCGATCACCACCTACGGCCCGGACTTCGGCTACACGGCCACCCTCGAGCCGAGCCTGCTCGTGGGCAGCACCAACCTCGCGCTCCACGACGTCGCTGCGTACGGGCTGCTCGCCCACGCCCGCGACCAGCTCACGCCCGGGTGGGCGCGCGCCACCGACTCCTACCCGGGCGCCGCGAGCTGGATGAACCGGATCTTCGTGGGGATGATCTGGGGCGCCGGCGAGGCCTTCAAGGCGAGCGGCTTCTCGGCGCCGGCCCGCAACAAGGCGGTCGACAACACGATCATCCGGCGCGGGCTCGAGATCTGGAGCCCGGGCACGTCGACCCCCGACCTCTACTGGACCGCCGAGGTCCCGAGCGCGATCCGGGACGCCGTCGTGAACGCCTGAGGAGTGGCCGCCGTGGGCTGGCACAGGCCGTCGGCGAGCGCGCGAAATGCCCGGCGAACCCACCTCGGGCTCGCTTGACGCCCCCTCCCCCGTGGCGCAAGATCGCCCTCAGCGTCTTCGATCCCTCTCGCATTTTCACGCTCGAATTGCGCCTCTCACGCCGCTCGGGGCTCGACGCCCGCCACGGGACCGCGTCGCTCGCGCGCGCAGCCATCATCCTGGCCGCGTGCCTGGCGGGGGTGTCCGCGCTCGTGGCACCCGCGGCGGCGCGCGCGGGCGACCTCTCGCTCGGCCTGCAGACCGGCATGTACCGCCCGCAGATCACCGACCCCGGTGACCCCGAGCAGTCGGTCGACACCACCAGCTACTTCCTTTCGCCGATCGTCGACCTACGCTTCGGTCGCGTCGGCTTCACCACCAAGTACCTCTACTCGAGCTATACGTTCGACGACATCGGCAGCTCGGGTCCGGGGCTCCCGCCCACGGTGAACCGCAACGCCCAGCGCCACGACTTCGACGCCGCGCTCAAGTACTCGTGGCTGGCGAGCGACGAGTTCCTGTTCGCGGTGACGCCGTTCGCGGGCGTGCGCTACGAGATCCAGAACATCACCCAGAGCATCCCGGTGGCGGGGCCCGACCAGGAGCTGACCGCCGCCGACAACTCGATCCTCTCGGTCGTCACCGGCGCCACCTTCAGCTACACGTTCCGCGACAGCGGCCTCACCCCGTACCTGGTGGGCAGCGCCTTCGTGTACTCGCTGGTCGACGCCGCGACGGTCACCACCGGCGACGCCAACCCCGACGGCTTCGGCGGCTTCGCCGTCGAGGGCGGGATCTCCTATTCGCTCTACAGCGTCCTCGACGCGCCGGTGAGCTTCACCCTCGGCTATCGCTACCAGCGCATCGAGCCCGAGAGCTTCAAGGAAGAGATCCAGCAGGCGATCGGCGGCGCGTTCTATCACTTCGTCGATCTGTTCTGAGCGGCGGGCGGGGCCGCGTCACGACGTGGCGGCGCCGCTCGACGCGGGCCGCGCGTAGCGCCGATCGCCGTGAGCTTCCGCCTCCATCCCCTGCCCGAGCGCGCGCCGGATCGCGACACCGTGGAGGTGGTCGAGCGCAAGGGCGCCGGCCACCCGGACACGCTGTGCGACGCGATCGCCGAGGAGCTGAGCCGCGCGCTCGCGCGCCACTACCTCGAGCGCTTCGGCCGCATCCTGCACCACAACGTCGACAAGGT
>CAYMQR010000518.1:0-4012 GCA_964392195.1 uncultured bacterium
CGAGATCGTCGTCTACCCGGGCGCGCCGCACGGCTTCCACGCCGACTATCGCCCCACCTACCGTTCGGACGCGGCGGCCGACGGCTGGTCGCGGCTCCAGGCGTGGTTCAAGGCGCACGGCGCCGCGTGAGCACGCGGGGGGCTTCGATCGCGCTGGCCGCGCTGTTGGCGGCCGGGCCGGCGCGCGCGGGCTCGGTCGGCCACTGCAAGGATCTCGACGACCTGATCTCCCGGTCGGACGCGATCGTCGTGGCGACGCTGCGGAGCGGGCAGCTCGACCACGACGGCTCGGGTCGTTTCTCGATCGAGGTGACCGACACGCTCGCGGGGTCGATCACGAATGGCCCGATCGAGGTCGACCTTCGCGACCTCCCGTTCGGCGAGCAGGACCTCTTCGGTGGGCTCGAGAGCGGCCACCGCTACCTGCTCTTCGTGGAGAAGCGCCACGGCGGCGATGGCCGCTACGCGAGCGTGAACTGCCGCGGCAACCACGTCGAGCTCGAGCGCTTCGTGCCCGTCGAGGGCGCGCCCACCGCGCGCGAGCGCGTCCTCAAGCTCCTCGACCGCAACGCGGCGTGCCTCGACCACCTCGCGAAGCGGGCGTTCGAGGAATCGCAGATCTACGCTCACTCCGGAGACTGGAGCCAGGCCGAGGCCCGCGCCATCTGCGCCGCGCGGACCCGCAACGGCGACGAGGACCCGAACCCCTGCGGTGTCCCGCTGCGGCGATCGGCCAGCGCGATCCGCTGCCCCGCGCAGCCCTGACCGCCTGGAGGGCCGCCGCTTCACCCCATCGCCTGCTCGTAGAGGGTGACGACCTGGCCGGGGTCCTTGACCGGGCGCGCGTTGAAGAGCCCGGTGATGTCGACGATCGCGAGGCTGGCGCACTCGCCGAGCACCTCCGGCGTGACGCCCACCTCGGTGAGCTTGGTGGGGTGGCCGCAGCGCGCGAGCAGCTCGGCGACCGCGCCGGGCGCCGCCTCGGCCTTGTCGCGCTCGCTCATGCCGTCCTTCGCCACGCCGAGGGCCTCGGCGACGCGCGCCATCTTGTCGACGCAGGCGCTCACGTTGAAGCGCATGACGTGCGGCAGCAGGATGCCGTTGCCGGTGCCGTGGGGCACGCCGCAGCGCGCGCCGATCGAGTGCGACATCGCGTGCACCAGGCCGACCTGCGCGCTCGCGATCGCTAGCCCCGCGAGGGTGGCCGCGGACTGCATGTGGCCGCGCGCCTCGAGGTCGGCGCCGTTCTCGACGCACACCGGCAGCCAGCGGGTGATGAGCCGGATCGCGTGCAGCGCCTGGCTGTCGGCGATCGGGTTCGAGACCCGGCTGGTCGCGGCCTCCACCGCGTGGGTGAGCGCGTCGAAGCCGGTCGAGGCGGTCATGCCGCGCGGCAGCGTCGCGAGCAGCTCGGGGTCGAGGATGGCGACGTCCGGGTAGAGCTTCTCGTCGACCACGAACACCTTCGACGCGAGCCGCTCGTTCTTCACCACCGCGGCGTTGGTGACCTCGCTGCCGGTGCCGGCGGTGGTGGGGATCGCGATGAGCGGGGTGGGCTTGCGGGAGAGGCCGTTCACGCGCACGTGGTCGATGGCGCGTCCGCCTTCCGCGAGCAGCACGCCCACCACCTTGGCGGTGTCGATCACGCTGCCGCCGCCGAGCGCCACGATCAGGTCGCAGCCCGCGGCGCGGCCGACGTCCGCTGCGCGGTCGATCACCGCGAGCCCCGAGTCCTGCGGCACGTCCGCCACTTCCGCCGCGATCCGAGCGCCGAGCACGTCGCGCACCCGCTCCACCAGCCCGGCGCGGCTGACGCCGGGGTCGGTCACCAGCAGCACGCGCTTGCCGCCGAGCGCCCCCACCTCGAGGTCGAGGCGCGCCACCGAGCGCGGGCCCGAGTGGATCTTGGTCGGCACGCCGTACTGGTAGGTCGCCGACCTGGGCTCCTTGAGGAGCAGGTGGAAGCCGATCTTGTCCTCGGGGCGCACGCCGAGCCCCACGTGGACGTGCTTGAGCTGCACGAACTCGCTCAGCCCCTGGTGGCCGAGCTCGCGCCCGATGCCGCTCTGCTTGTAGCCGCCGAACGGCGCCATGTCGGAGAACGCGTGGAAATCGTTGATCCACATGGTGCCGGTCTGGACCCGCGCCGCGACCTGCTCGGCGCGCGCCACGTTCCGCGACCAGAGCCCGCCGCCGAGCCCGTAGTCGCTGTCGTTGGCGATCGCCACCGCCTCGTCGACGTCGCCGTAGCGGATCACCGACAGCACCGGCCCGAAGATCTCCTCGCGGGCGATGCGCATGGCGTTGGTCACGTTGGCGAAGATCGTGGGCGGGTAGTAGTAGCCCTCGTCGAAGCCCGGCACCTCGGCGGGAGCGCCGCCGCTCACCACCTCCGCACCCTCGCTCTTCCCGATCCGCACGTATTCGTCGATGGTCGCGCGCTGCTTGGCGCTCACCACCGGGCCCATCTTGGTGCGCGCGTCGAGCTGGTAGCCGAGCGCGATCTCGGCGGCGCGCTTCGCGAGCCGCTCCACGAAGGTGTCGTGGAGCTTGTCGGGCAGCAGCAGCCGGGTGCCCGACTCGCACACCTGGCCCGAGTGGAGGAAACACGCGAACAGCGCGCCGTCCACGGCGAGGTCGAGGTCGGCGTCGTCGAGGACGATGTTCGCCGACTTCCCGCCCAGCTCGAGGGTCACCTTCTTCACCGTCGACGAGCCGAGCCGCATCACCTCGCGTCCCACCTCGGTCGAGCCGGTGAACGCCACCTTCGCGACCCGCGGGTGGGTGCACAGCACCTCGCCCACCTCGCTGCCGGCGCCGGTGATCACGTTCACCACGCCCTTGGGGATCCCGCTCTCGCGGATGATCTCGCCGAGCAGGCACGCCGAGAGCGGCGTCACGCTCGCGGGCTTCAGCACCACGGTGTTCCCCATCAGGATCGCGGGGACGATCTTCCACACCGCCATCAGGAACGGGAAGTTCCACGGCACGATGCCGGCGCACACGCCGAACGGCTCGCGTCGCACGTAGTTGCGGCTCGGGATGAAGCCGCCGCCGGTGGGCAGCTCCTCGGTCCACGGGAAGTCGGTGGCGACGTAGCTCGCCAGCGTGCGCATGAAGCGCGCCGCCTGGAACACGTCGGACGCGGTGCGGCGGATCAGCCCGCCCGAGTCCATCGCCTCCATCATCGCGAGCCGCGGCGCCTGTCCCTGGATGCGGTCGGCGAGCTCCATGACGGCGCGCGCGCGCTCGGCGGGAGCGAGCCCGCTCCACGTGCCGCGCTCGAAGGCGCGGTACGCGGACTCCACCGCCGCCTCGGCGTCGGCGCGCCCGGCGCGCGGCACCTCGCCGATCACGCGTCCGGTGCCGGGGTCGACGGTCTCGTAGGTGGCGCCACCGGCGGCGCCGGTGAGCTCGCCGTCGATCAAGAGCTTCGCAAGCGTCATGAAGAAGTCCCTTTCCTCGTCAGCGTGCCGTCACGGACACGCCCTCGGTGATCCGGTCGCCGGGATGGACGATCACGACGTCGCCGTCGTGAAGCCCGTCCTCGACCTCGGCGTGGAGGTCGTTGCGGCGGCCGATCCGCACCGCGCGTGCATGCGCACGCCCGCCCTCGACGACGTACACCGCCCAGTTTTCCTCGCTCCGGTAGAGCGCGCTGGTCGGCACCAGCAACGCGTCCTCACTTTCCCACAACACCACCCGCGCCTCGACCCGGAAGCCGTCGCCGAGGGTGGACCACACCTCGGGCGGCTCGGCGAGGTCGATCACCACGTTGACGCGCTGCTCCTCGACGCCGAGCGCCGAGATCTTGGTGAAGCCCGAGGGCTCGACGCGCCGCACCCGACCGGCGAGCGCGCGCGGCCCGCCCCAGCCCTCGAGCGACGCCGCCATCCCCTCGCGGACCTGGACCGCGTCCGTCGAGAGCAGGTCGACGACGACCTCCAGCGAGCCGGGATCGGCCACCTCGAGGAGCGGCGAGCCCGGCGCGACCACGGTCTCGCTCTCCTCG